>JAZKEH010000268.1:0-2143 GCA_040387155.1 Pseudomonadota bacterium
TTGCTGGCCAATGTCATTGCGTGGCCGGTCGCGTACTACGCGATGAATCGCTGGCTGGAAAGTTTTGCCTATCGCATTGATCTGACGCCGCTGGTTTTCATTGGAAGCGGGCTGATTGCGCTCTGTATCGCGTGGGTGACGGTGGGTGGCACTGCTGCAAAGGCGGCGAGTGCAAAGCCGGTGTTGGCGTTGCGGTACGAGTAGGGCGCGTTGTACGAAGTCCAGTGTGCAGGATGCAGCGTGATTGTGTGGCAATAATCGGAGATTGAAGAATGCGTAACCTGCTAGCCTCTTTGCGTCGCTTGTACAGCCACAAGATCTATTCACTGTTGAACATCTGTGGTCTCGGCATCAGCCTGTCGGTGTGTCTGGTGCTGGCGCTGTATGTGCAGCACGAAATCAGCTATGACCGGCATTTCACCGATGCAACGCGCCTGTATCAGGTGGGCCAGCGGATGGAAGGCCTGCGCAATCCGGCGGCCGCTGTATCCGTCAGTTCGGCAAAAGTCGCAGAGTTGTTTGCGGATACTTTTCCCGAAGTGGAAGCGGTGACTCGTCACATTGCGTTTTCAAATCCGGTAATGCTGCGCGTCGGTGAACAGGAACTGTCGGAGGCGGGTCTGCGCTACGCCGACGAACAATTCTTTCGTGTGTTTGATTTTCCTGTTGTTGCCGGTGATCTCGCGACGGCGCTCGATCGCCCTGACGGCCTCGTATTGACGCAGGCGCTGGCCGAGAAGGTATTTGGCACTACGGATGTTGTCGGTCGTACTTTGACAGTTGATGGCAACACTGAACTGGTCGTCACCGCTGTCATCGCCATCCCCGGTAACACGCATTTCAGCTTCACCGCGATGGCGCCCGTCGCCTTGTATGACCGCACGTTGCCAAATCCCGCGATGATGAGTAACTGGGGCGCCTTGTTTTCGAAAAGCTATGTGTTGCTGCGCGAGGGCGCCTCGGTCGATTCGCTGACTGCACGCTTCCCCGGCTTTATCACTGAACAAACACAAGGCTCGGGCATGCAGTTCAGTTTCGTCACCACGCCGCTGACGGACATTCATCTGTCGCAAACCTTCCAGGGTGGGGCGGCAGGGCTGACGAACCTGGATCGCGTAAAGCTGTTCGTTGCCATCGCGGCGTGCATTCTGCTGATCGCCGTCGTCAACTTCATGAATCTCGCCACGGCGGGGGCTTCGCGTCGCGCGCGTGAGGTGGGTGTCAAAGTGGCAATGGGAGCGGGCAGGGCACGGCTGATCCGGCAGTTCCTGGGTGAATCAACACTGACAGTGGCAGTGGCCATGCTGGTGGGACTGGTGGTGGCCGAGGTACTGGTATTGCCGCTGATGAACGGCTGGCTGCAATGGAATCTGCAGTTGGCTGATGCTCCGCTGTTGCAAGGAAGCCTGGCACTGGCAGGCGCTGTTGTGGTGCTCGGCTTGTTGGCCGGCAGCTATCCGGCTTTCTATCTCACTGCTTGGAATGCCACGAAAGTGCTGCGGGGTGAGCTGACACGCGGACGCGGTGGTCAGTGGTTTCGCGGCACGCTGGTGGTAGTGCAGTTCACCATTTCGATCACGCTGATTATTGCGGCCGTGGTGATGAACGTGCAGCTCCGTTATGCGCAGGAGTTTGACAAGGGCTTTGATGCCAGCAATGTGTTGCTGCTGCGTTTGCCGCAGACCTTTGACATGTCGGCGCAGGGCGACGGGCTGATGCAACGCCTGCGCAATGTGCTGGGCGTTGAGGATGTGTCGGTATCGATGGCCTCACCGCTGCTGGAAATGCGTTTGCGAACGTCGGCAGTAAGTGCGGAAAATCCCGAAGGCGGCGACCTGACCTTGCTGCCATCAACCGACAACCTGCTGGAGTTATACCGCATTCCGTTGCTGGCCGGACGTTATCCCGGTAGCGAAGCAGTAGATGACAGCATTCGTGTTGCCGGTCCTTTGAACGATGCTGACAACGCGACGGCGTTGCCGAACGGTGGTCTCGTGCTGAGCGAAAGTGCGGCGCAGCTGCTGGGCTGGACTCCGACGGAAGCCGTGGGCCGCCCGATCGAGATGCCAATACAGCAGGGGCTTATCAAGACCACGGTTATCGGCGTGGTAGCCGACACTGTCGGTGGTGTGCGGCAAGGGTC
>JAZKEH010000269.1:0-9772 GCA_040387155.1 Pseudomonadota bacterium
TAGCCGGCACGTCTTCCATCGTGGTCAGCAGCTTGCGCAGAATCCACATACGCTGCAGTTCTTCTTCGGTCGTCAGCAAGTCTTCGCGACGGGTACCGGAACGACGCACGTTGATGGCAGGGAATACGCGTTTCTCGGCCATCTTGCGGTCAAGATGCAATTCCATGTTGCCGGTGCCTTTGAACTCCTCATAAATGACTTCATCCATTTTGGAGCCGGTTTCAGTCAAACAGGTCGCGATGATCGTCAGACTGCCGCCTTCTTCAATGTTACGGGCTGCACCGAAGAAACGTTTTGGACGTTCAAGTGCGTGTGCGTCGACACCACCAGTCAATACCTTGCCGGACGACGGGATGATGGTGTTGTAGGCACGTGCCAGACGCGTGATCGAGTCGAGCAAAATGACGACGTCTTCTTTATGTTCAACCAGGCGCTTGGCTTTCTCGATAACCATCTCGGCCACTTGCACGTGACGTGAAGGTGGTTCGTCGAACGTAGAGGCAACCACTTCGCCGCGCACGGAGCGCTGCATTTCGGTTACTTCTTCCGGACGTTCGTCGATCAGCAATACGATCAGGCGACACTCAGGTGAGTTGCGGGTAATGGCCTGGGCGATGTTCTGCAGGATCAAGGTTTTACCGGCTTTCGGCGGCGATACGATCAAACCACGTTGGCCTTTGCCGATGGGCGCAATCAGATCAATCGTGCGGGAGCTCAAATCTTCAGTACTGCCGTTGCCGGCTTCGAGCTTCAGGCGCTTGTCCGGGAACAGCGGCGTCAGGTTCTCAAACAGAACCTTGGTGCGTGAATTTTCGGGTTTGTCGAAGTTGATTTCATCGACCTTCAGCAATGCGAAATAACGCTCGCCTTCTTTCGGTGGGCGGATCTTGCCACTGATGCTGTCACCGGTGCGCAGGTTAAAGCGGCGAATCTGGCTGGGCGATACGTAGATGTCGTCAGGGCCGGCGAGGTAGGAACCATCCGCCGTGCGCAGGAAGCCGAAGCCGTCCTGCAGGATTTCGAGTACGCCATCGCTGTGAATGTCTTCGCCGTTGCGGGCATGACGTTTCAGCAGCTGGAAGATAACGTCCTGCTTGCGGGTACGGGACACGTTCTCGATGCCCATCGCTTCCGCAGTTTGCAGCAATTCGGAAATCGGTTTTTTCTTCAGTTCGGTCAGGCTCATCACCGTGCCGGTGTGGGGGCCCACTGGAATTACGGCGTTCTCATCGTAATCCTTGTCCACATAGCGATCGCCGCCACCGTTGTTATTGCTGCCGCGATTGCCGCGATTGTCATTGCGTTCAGCGCGATCGCCGCCGCCGTTGTTATTGCCGCGTTCGCCACCGCCACCGCCACCACCACCACGATCATTACGACCATTGCGATGATGACCACGGCCGCCTTGTTGGCGTTCACCGCGTTCCCCACCATTGCCGCGTTCGCCATTGTTGCGTTCGGCATTGCCGCGCTCGGGGCGTTCGGCTCGTTCCGCACGTTCGCCGCGCTCGGCATTCCTCTCGGCACTCCTTTCGCCACTCCTTTCGCCACTACGCTCGGGAGCGTTGCGTTCAGCGCGGGTTTCGACAGCAGGGGTTTCGGAGGCTTGATCGTCGGTGCGATCGTTCACTGGCAGGGAGAGAGTGGTGTTAATGGGAATAACCTGGATTAATCAGAGGTTGATGGGAGTCCGCGCGAATGCGGGGGCGTAGGAGGGGCTTGAAACAAATACAGTAGTACCGTGTGTGGTTTTAGCTGATAGTTTTTTGGCTTTGTGAGTTCGGACTGCTTGGGTTGAACAGAGTTGAACTGATTAGTTGAACTAACAATCGATTTTGAAAGCAGACCCGCTCGTGAAGCAAAGGTTTAGGCGGGAAAAACTGCTAAGGGAATTGGGTGTGAAGCGAGAGATGGCCTGAAATCTAGCACCGTAATTTCGGGTTGTCCAGAAAAAATTCTGGCCTCATTTACAGGATTGCGGGCTATTCGACGAAGTGGTTTTACAGGGAACTTGCGGTGCCAGAGGCTGCGCCTCTTGCACCGCGATAGAGCATCTTCAATAAAACTTTCAATGGAGCCTAAATGGTGCTGTCGATAAATGCAGCCAGCTGCGACTTGCTCATCGCGCCCACTTTCTTGCCAGCGACTTCACCGTTTTTGAACAGGATCAACGTTGGAATACCTTTGACGTTGAACTTCGGCGCAGTGCCGGGGTTGGCATCGACATCCATTTTGCAGATTTTCAGTTTGCCGGCATATTCCTCGGCCAATTCATCAAGTACAGGCGCAATCATTTTGCAGGGGCCGCACCAGGTAGCCCAGAAATCCACCAGCACAGGGCCGGAAGCTTTCAATACATCCTGTTCAAAACTGTCATCAGTGGTGTGGCTAAGATGCTGACTGGCCATAACGTTACCTTTGTTTCCTTTGCTGTTGTGTTAGTGGCAATAACTCTTGCTGGCAATAATAAGGGCTAAGAACCGGGAATCAAGCAAGGCCGCCTGAATAAGCATGATAAACAACGTCTATTTGACGAGAGACCGCAGCTCTGCCGGGGTTATTGATTGAGCTTTTTGGCAAGGGCCATCGCGAAATAGGTCAGGATGGCATCGGCCCCGGCGCGTTTGATGGCGAGGGTGGACTCAAACATGACCTTGTCGGCGTCAAGCCAACCTCTTTCAAATGCCGCCATGTGCATCGCATATTCGCCGCTCACCTGATACACAAAAGTGGGCACCCCGAATTCATCTTTCACGGCTTTGACGATGTCGAGATAGGGCAGGCCCGGTTTGACCATGACCATGTCGGCACCTTCGGCGAGATCGAGTGCCACCTCCTGCAACGCTTCACGCGCATTGGCAGGATCCATCTGGTAATTCTCCTTCGTGCTCTTGCCAAGATTGCCGGCGGAGCCGACAGCATCACGAAACGGGCCGTAATAGGCAGAAGCATATTTGGCGGAATAGGCGAGGATGCGTGTGTGGATATGACCCGCGCTTTCCAGTGCATCGCGTATCGCGCCAATACGGCCATCCATCATGTCAGACGGCGCGACGATGTCGGCGCCGGCAGCGGCATGTGACAGTGCTTGCTGTACCAGCGTTTCCACAGTCTGGTCATTCAACACATAACCACTCGCATCAATGATGCCGTCCTGGCCATGCGTCGTGAATGGATCAAGGGCGATGTCGGTAATGACGCCAAGCTGTGGACAGGCCTCTTTGACCGCGCGTACAGCGCGTTGCGCAAGCCCCGACGGATTGAAGGCTTCACGACCATCCAGTGTTTTGCAGGCAGGATCGGTAACCGGAAACAGTGCAATCGCGGGAATGCCGAGGGCTGCAATGGTTCTGGCTTCCTGCGCCAGCAAATCAACGCTCAAGCGCTCAATGCCTGGCATCGACGGAATCGACTGCCGCTGGCCTTTGCCTTCGACAACAAAGATCGGATAGATCAGATCATCCGGCGTCAGCACGGTTTCGCGCATCAGGCGGCGGCTGAAATCATCACGGCGCATGCGACGCATGCGGGTCTGCGGAAAACGGCGCGAATACGTAGTGGATGAGGCTGACAACGGAAACTCCAGGGCATTCAACTGGTGAAATCGGGCGCCATTGTAGCGCCAATGTTGGAAGCTATCAGGGAAATCCAAACCTCTGCTCAGGGGATAAGCCCGGTCTCAATGGCGCGACCGCTTGCTACATTTGTCATCAGCCATAATGGGTTGGGACAGCACATGGAATTCAAGGACTACTACAAGGTACTCGGCCTTGAGCCGGCGGCGACGCCCGAGGAAATCAAGAAAGCCTACAAAAAACTGGCGCGGCGTTATCACCCGGATGTCAGCAAGGAAAAAGACACTGAGCAAAAGTTCAAGGAAGTGTCGGAAGCCTATGAAGTGCTGAAGGACGATGCCAAGCGCAAGGAGTATGACCAGCTGCGCACGATGGGCGCGCGCAGCCGCAGTGGCGAATTCAAGCCGCCACCGGGATGGGAATCGGCGCAGCGTTACTCGACGGGTGCTGATTCTGCGCGGGCTGACGGCACTGCGTGGAGCGGAGGTTCATCAGGCGGCAGCGAGGATTTCAGCGATTTCTTTGAATCAATCTTCGGTCGTCGCGGTGGCTTCCATCGTTCGCAAGGTGCCGCGGATCCAATGCACATGGACGGCGAGGATGTGCATGCCGAGCTGGCCGTGCTGCTGGAGGAGATCCATCAGGGTTCGGAGCAAACCGTGCAGATCCGGGTACCGCAGGTCGATGAGCGCGGCCTTGTCTCGCATCACGTCAAGAAACTGCGTGTGAAAGTGCCGGCCGGAACTGCAGAAGGCAGCGTGCTGCGTATCAAGGGACAGGGCGCACCGGGCTTTGGCGGTGGCAGTGCTGGCGACTTGTTACTGAAAATCCGATTGGCGCCGCATCCACTCTTTGCTGTGGATGGCCGTAATGTATCGTTGGTGGTGCCTGTGCTGCCGTGGGAAGCTGCATTGGGCGGCAAGATCACGGTCCCGACGCTGCAGCATAAAACGCGGGTAAATATTCCGGCCCACAGCCAGAGCGGCCAGAAGTTGCGATTGTCAGGCCTTGGTCTGGCCGGTGATCCACCGGGTGATTTTTACGTTGTGCTGAAGATCGTCATGCCCGAACAGATGAGCGACGACGCCAAAAAGCTGTATCAACAACTTGCCGAACTTTCTGCCAAGGCAGGAGAAAGTCCGCGTCCCTGGGAGCAACAACCATGACAACAGTCATTACAGTGGAGCACGACGGCGATCAGTTGTGGTGGTCATTGCAGGAACTGACTACGTCCACCCAGCTGGCACCGGAATTTGTTGTGCAGTGTGTAGAGTGCGGCGTGATGGAAGCCAGCGGTCCGCAGGTGCAGTGGCGCTTCGATGTGGAGGCGCGACAACGCCTGCAGCGCGCGTGGCGCTTGCATCGTGATCTGGAGCTGCACGTGAGTGCGCTACCGATCGTGATCGATTTACTGGAAGAAATGGAAAACCTGCGTGAGGAAGCCCACCGCTTGCGCGGACGGCTTCAGCACTGGGAGCTCAGGGAATAAGAGCGGAAGCGCTGCATCACAGCAGCGCAGTGACGGCAATTATTTGCGCAGCATCTGCCAGGCGCACGTGGCCGCCAGCATTGCAAAGCCGATCAGGGACAAGTCCGCAATCGTAAAGAAATTGAGCACTGGGTCGCGCCACGTCACTTCCGCGCAGTTACCGTCGCCGGAGAACATCACTTTCATAACGTCTTTCATCGGGAAATCCGCATCCAGCATGTAGCTGATGCTTGGCAGGCAGGCCGGCACCTGATCCTTCGGCAGATGCTGCAGATAGATCTGGCGTATCGCAAAACCAGCGCCTGCCAGCGCAGTCACTGTTGTGAGTGCGCCATAGATCATTTTGCCGCGTGACGCCGGATTGTGAATGGCGCCAACCAGGGCGATCAGGCCAGTCGCCAGAAAGAAGACGCGCTGCATGATGCAGAGCGGGCAGGGCTCCAGCATCATCGCGTGTTCCATGTACAGCGCAATGCCAAGCGCGGCAGCGCAGAACAGGAAGACGTAGAGATTCACCAGTCGCGGTTTGATCAAGGGGCTTGTTGTATTCATGCATAACTCCGCGGACGAGGCGAGTGGACGGGATTATTTATTGTTGAGGCGCTGCAGGTAAACGGCGAAATCCATTCTGTCACTGCTTTCGATGGCTTCGCGTTCCTGGTTCGATGTCAGCGACATGCGTTCCAGTGCCTCGTACTTGGCAGGTTCCAGTCGTTGCAGACGGAAGTAATCGCTGTTGGCCAGCGACTGGTTCATCGCAAAACGGAAATATGAGGTCTTCAGTTCGCGCATGCGTTCCAGCACGTTTGCCGATGGCGTCAGGCTGCTGTCGTTCACCTTGCTCTGCTGGGCGGCGACGGCGGCGCGATGGTCCTTCGTATGGTTGGCGCGATCAAGCAGGTCGGCAATCTGGCCTACATCTTCAAGAATGCTGGTGGCCCAGTCGGTCAACGACACGCGATGACCTTCATGTTGCAGTTTCAGGCCGGGCTCGCGGCCACGACGGACGACGGCTTTGTGGTTGTCCTGGATTTCGACGTGATCGGTCAGCGAGGACAGCGGGCTTGGTTGCAGCAGGCAGTAAACCAGGAAGCCATTGAGGAACCGCATCGTCTCTTCATCAATGCCCACCGGCAGGAACGGATTCAGGTCCATGCAGCGCACTTCAATGTATTCAACACCATGCTTGCGCAGCGCCTGCACTGGCCGTTCGTCCGGCCCCGGAATGCGCTTGGGACGGATGGTGCTGTAGAACTCCGCTTCCATCTGCAGGATGTTGCTGTTGACCTGGGCTGGTGAACCATCGGCGTTGATGAAACTGGCATACGGGCCATAGGGCGTATGGATCGCCTTCTCGAGCCCGTCGGTATATTCATTGAGACTGTTGTAGCTGATGGCGAGGCCGGCCTGCGCCTTGCTGGTGTAGCCGAGGTCGCCCATGCGCAAGGAGGTGCCGTACGGCATGAAGAGCGTGCCGTCGCCGAATTCTTCGAGTTCATGGTTGGGGTTGTTGCGCACAAAGCTTTTACACAAGGCTGGCGAGGCGCCGAACAGGTACAGCAATAACCACGAAAAGCGGCGAAAGTTACGGATCAGTGCGAAGTATTGTGCAGTGCGGAAATCTTCCAGCGACTCCGTGCTGCCTTTCTGCTCGTGCAGGATCTTCCAGAAGCTGTCAGGCAGCGAAAAGTTGTAGTGGATGCCGGCAATGGTCTGCATCGTGCGGCCATAGCGGAAGCCAAGCCCGCGGCGATACAGCGTCTTCAGCTGGGCAATGTTGGAGCTGCCGTACTGGGCGAGCGGGATCTTGTCCTTGTCGGCGATGACGCACGGCATGCTGGAGGTCCACAGCAACTCTTCTCGCGGTAATTGGGTGTAGGTGAACGAGTGGAGATCGTGGAGGAACTGCACGGACTCATGCGGGTCGCGGAACACCGGCGTGATGAACTCCATCAATGCTTCGGAGAAATCGGTAGTAATACAGGCATGCGTCAGCGCCGAACCAAGACCAGTCGGGTGCGGGGTTAATGCCAGATGGCCCTGCGGGTCGATGCGCAGGCTCTCTTTTTCTATGCCGTGGGCAATGGCAGAGAGAGCGGCAAGGCCGAAGGGTTGCCCCAGCTTGCCGAGGTAAGTCTGTAGTTGTTCTGACAAAACAAAGATCTCGAAGAAACGAAGGTCTGCCGCTGTTATTGGGTCTCTTGGGCAGCCTGCAATGGCTGCCAGTAGAGAGGCCGGCACTTGTTTTTATTTCAGACCAGGTAAGCGCAAGTATGGAAAAACAAAGGAATTTTTTGTTGCTTCAGGTTTTCCGACTCGTCCAGCGGGAGGGATTATGCCACAGGATGGCGATCCTCAAAGCGCAGAGCTCGGGATAGGGGGCGGGGTGTCGGCTAATGCGCGACGACAGCCCAGCGTTCATGGTCACGCCAACGGCCGCCTATCTTCAGATGGCGTGCCGACGCGGCCTCCTTGCTGAAGCCACACGCCTGCACCAGCGCCACCGATGCCGCGTTGCCGGGCTGGATGCTGGCTTCCAGCCGGCAGAGGTTGAGCGCATCAAAGGCATGCTGCATGACGAGTTGCAGCCCTTCCTTCATGAACCCCTGGCGTTCGTGTCCGCTGAAGACGTAGTAACCCAGTGAACCGCTGGCCCCGGGTCCGCTCACGATGCCGTTGATGCTGATGACGCCGACGATTGCCTGCGTATCACTGCGGCAGATGAAGAAGGTGCGGTTGGCGGGGCGGGTTGTGCGCAGCAACCAGGTCCGGAACTCGGAGGGGAAGCGTGGCACGTGCGTCCACGGCCGGTGCAAGTCGCGGCTCAGCAGCGCCGCCGCCAGGAATTCCTGTTGGTCAGCCAACAGCGGCGAGCGCAGCAGGACGCGGCCTTGGTTAGTCATCATGGCCAGGCGCCATGGTCAGTCATCACGCTCAAGGCGGATGTCGACTTCGCGTTCGACATAGCTCCATTCCTTCGTCGCGCGCAGTTGCGCCAGCATCTTGTCGAAGTCGGCCGTATATTCCGGCGCAAACTCGAACCAGGTAATGAAATCAAAGGGTTCGCCAAGGTCGCGACTGTGATGCAACTGGCGAGCAACCGCTGGCAGGTAATGCAGGCCGATCTCGGTGTGACGCGACTGTTCCTCAAAAATGGCGCGGCGCTCGTCCTGCGACAGCGTCCACCATGCGGCGCTCTTCTTGATCGGAATCATCGCACCGCTGAGTGCCTGCTTGCGGTTGAGGCCTTCCTGGATCGCCTGCAGTTTCACCAGTTCGCGCCGTTCGGCATAGCGCACATTGCTGGTGAAGCCTTGCAGCACCCAGCTGCCGCGCTCTGTCAGCGTAGCGGCGGGCACATTCAGCATGTCGAGTTTGCTGATGGCGGGCAGCGGCTCACCGGCGATTGCCGTGTTGCTGATGACGCGCCAGCGGCCCTTGCTATCACCGACAAAGTCACCGCCAACAAACGAGTAATGGTTTTTCATTGAAGCTTCCTTGTACGAGGTAAGGATTATGTCACCGCGTAGCCATGCTAATTACAGGCCAGGTCGGGCGCTGGTCAGTCGTCGTTCCGGTACATCGCTTCCTTGAACTGATGGATGCGCCGTCTGTCCTGCTTGCTCGGACGTGCGCTCGTCTCCATCGTCGCATTCTGCGCCTTGCGCTGGGCGGCCAAGGCTTCGCGCGACACAATGCTGGCTGGGGTTTCCTGGTAGAGCAGGGCGGCTTCAGGGGCGCCGCGTCGTTGCTCAGTCAATGCTTTCACTATCACCGTGCGTTCATCAAATCCCTGGCGGATGGTCAGCTCCTGGCCCACTTCCAGTTCGCGGCTACATTTGCAGCGTTCCCCATTGCAGTGCACCTTGCCCCCTTCGATGGCAGCCTTGGCCAGCGAGCGGGTTTTGAAGAAGCGCGCGGCCCACAGCCACTTGTCGATGCGGATGCGGGCGTTGCCAACACCATTGCTGTCGCCAGATTTGCTCACCGCATCAACTCCTCGAAGTGAACGAAGCCGGGTAACTCCGAGCGCGGCCGTACCGGCAAGCTCATGTCGGGCTGCAGTACCTGCAACACATGAGGCAGTCCCTCGGCGGCGGCGCGTTGCAGCACGCTGAGGGTATCGTCGATAAAGAGACTGCGTTGGTAATCCAGGTTGGCGGTCTGGGCCAGCTTCGCCCAGAAGCCTGGATTCTCCTTGGCCAACTCAAAGGTATGGGAGCTGTACGTCGCGTGCAGGTGACGGCGCAGCCCGGACGCGACCAGCTTTATCTCCAGCGTTTTCGGATGCGCATTGGTGACAAGGATGCAACGCTTGTTGTGCGCATGCAGGAATTGCAGGAACTCGATGGCGCCGGGACGATAGCGCACCCTGTCCTGCACGTCGCGCTTGAGGGCTTCCACATCGAGACCGGTGGCCCTGCTCCACGCATCGAGGCAATACCAGTCCAGCGTGCCGTGCACCGCATCGGAGTGGGCCGTCAGGCGGCGCAACGCTTCTTCTGGTGAAACATCATGATGCTCCGCATAACGCAGCGGCAAATGCTCGAACCAGAAAAAATTGTCGAAACGCAGATCGAGCAGCGTGCCGTCCATGTCGAACAAGACGGTATCGATCGCAGACCAATTCACCATGACCAATTCACCATAAAGAGCCACTTCCTCTCCTATAATGGCTGCATTATAGAGCTCTCGAGCGCCTTCATGT
>JAZKEH010000270.1:0-3358 GCA_040387155.1 Pseudomonadota bacterium
GGCGGATGCTGACGTTTTATGCGGTGCACACTACGCGATAGGAATTGACCGTGCTGAGAAGGCTCTGCGCCTCAAATACGTGAGTAACTGATGGAACCAACACCTGAAGCGCTATTCCACCCCTATGCGACCCGTTTGGACGGGTTCGCGCACCGCCACAACCTTCTCGTCGAAAAATACCGGCACGACGTTGCGATGTGGAGCTTCTTTTTCCAGCATCCTCTGGGTGGCAGCGGTCGCATCATTCTTCAGATCAACAAGAGCAAGGAAGTGTTCTTGCAAAAGAATTGGACGCTGTACCTTTACGACAAGTCACTCCGACGCAGCAGGGATACCAATCCTGAACGAATTGACAAGCCGGACGACAGGCTGGAAGCAGTGGTGCTGGCAGCCATAAAAGACATTCTTGGTTGGGAGCTGGCCAGCCTGACTGACACCGCGCAAGTCTCAATGCCGGCGGGCGTTGATCCTGTCAAATATCCCAAGGTGATTTTCAGGGAGAGCGGGAAAAATTCCCGTTAGGGTTTGCCACAAGTTTGAACGCTTGTCTTGCAGAAGGCATTTTGCTTTTATTCCAGAATCTCTGCCGATACCAAACGTGTCGCGCGCCTTTGCATTCACGCGACGATACTATCTGCTCATGCCGTCTTCCCCTCGCAACCGTCTCCGGCAACTGCTGAACAGCGTTGGCTTGTTGCGCCCGTTGCAAGCGGGCATCTACTGGCGCACGCAGTTCGATCCCACCTCCACCCATCCTCGCCGCGTCATGCGACGCTTCTATGAGCCGTTTATCAAGCGCGGCGATCTGGTGTTCGACATTGGCGCCAATCGCGGCCAGCGGATTGATATTTTTCTGGAGCTGGGCGCGAAGATTGTTGCCGTGGAACCGCAGCAGGCGTGTGTGGACTACATCAGGCAACATTTCCCCAGCCGGAACCTGGTGCTCATCCATAAAGGATTGGGATCCAGGGATGGCGAGTTGGTGGAGATGAATATCTGCAAGGAGCTCGACTCGATATCGAGCATGTCGCAGGACTTCCTACAGCAGAGTCGCTTCGCCACCCAGTACGGCTATGCGTGGGAGAAATCCGGCAAAGTTGAATTGACGACGCTCGACCGCTTGATCGCCACGCATGGCGTGCCGGCATTCTGCAAGATTGATGTGGAGGGCTACGAGGTAGAAGTGTTGTCAGGCCTCAGCCAGGCGTTGCCTTGTATATCTTTTGAATACAACCGCGAGTTCCACCAGCGTTCGCTGGAATGTGCTGCCAAACTGGATGCGCTCGGCTCCTATCACTATAACTTTGGGCGCGCCGAACCAGAGCATCTGATGTTCGCGCAATGGCTGACCGCCGCTGAGTTGTTCAACCGTTTGCACGAGCACACGGACAACCTGCTGTGGGGCGACATCTACGCGCGCAGGCTGTCACCATGAAACCTTTGCGCATTTTTACCGTGCTGATTGTTGAAGAGGACAACTCACTTTGGCACCGCCAATTTGGGACCTCTCTCAAACGCATGGGGCACGAGGTGTTGCTGCCGTTGGGAGTGCCGCTGCGGGATACCTGGCGGCAGCGCGCTGCAGGCCTCTGGGGTGACAAGGAGCGCAATGCCTTCACCGAGCGACTGCTGTCGCTGCTGAAGGCAGCCCATCAGCAAGCGCCGGTGGATCTGCTGTTTGTTTATCTGTATCCGTGGCAGTTCAGCCCTGCGCTGTTTGAGGAAGCAACGGCCCTCGGCATTCCCAGTCTGTATTTTTTCTGCGACAACCTGTCGGAGCCCAATACCGCTTCGCTGCAGGGGCGCACCGCCACGCTGTGTTGGGTGCCTGAAGTGGAAGCGTTGCCACAGTTCCAGGCAGCCCGCGCTAAGTATCTGCATTTGCCGATGGCGTCTACTCCCGACATCAATTTCCCTGTGAGTGCAGTAGAAGAACCGTACTGCTACTTCCTGGGTGGCAAGAACCCCAGCCGCCGCAGAATTCTTGGCTACGTGGCAAGGCAGGGAATTGATCTGCGGATTTACGGCGCCGGCTGGACTGCAGCTGAGACGTATGAAAGTCACTTTTTGCAGGATACATCGCAGGAGAGCGCGATGACCGACAGCCAGCGATTCCAGCGCTGGCTCGGCTACAAGTATTACAGCGTGCTGGACTTGCTGAAGCATGGAATCGAACCACGACTTCGCGTACGGCGCTATGCGCGCCTGGGTGAGGAATACGAAAGTGATTTGCGCCCCTGCGTCATGACAACGGTGCTGGATGAACAGGCCGCCAATGCAAAGTGTTCGCAAGCCGGCGTCACCATCGGCATCAATGAGCAATTTGTGAACCGCGGCCCGCGCCCCCTGCTCTGCTTCTCCAAACTACGCGACTTCGAAGCAACGATGGCCGGCGCCTGCTACCTGACGCAGGCCACCCCCGATCTGCCGGCGCTGTTCGAAGAAGACAAGGAGATCATGACCTATCAGAGCGAAGCAGAGCTGGTGGATAAAGCCCGCTTCCTGCTCCAGCGTCCCGCTACCCGCACACAGATGAGGAATGCCGCCATGAAGCGTGCCCTGGGTGAACATGACTGGATTCATCGCTTCGAGCGTGCGTTCAAACACCTGGGTTTGTAGACCCTGGTCCTTTTCCATTCCGTGCACGCAAGCACGTTTACGCACCACAGAAGTTGTAATCGGCCGTCAACCCCGGCACCATCCCGTGACTCATTTTCAACCGGAGTGTTAGACATGGCTATTTGGGACAAAAACGAAACGCTGATTGCCTCTGGCATCACCATTGAAGGCAAGATCAACGGCAAGGGCAGCGTACGCGTCGCTGGCAAGTTCAAGGGCGACATCCATGTGGAAGGCGATCTGACCATCGATGCTGCCGCCAGTGTGGAAGGTCAGGTGCAGGCCGGCGAGATCAACGTCAATGGCACGCTGCAAGGCAACATCACCAACGCCCGCCATGTTGAACTGAAACAAGGCAGCACAGTCACCGGCGACATCAAGGCCGGCACGCTCTCTGTCACCGCTGGCGCGCGCATGCGCGGCAATGTCGACTTCGGCTTCAACGAGAGCAAGTAACTTTGGCCACGCGCACCTGTCCCCACTGCAAGGCAACGATCCTTGCCAGTGCAGCCGTTTGCCCCGGCTGCAAGGGACACCTGCGCTTCGACAAACCCAAGGGCGCACCCGCGCCCAAAGCCACCTGGTTGATGGACGGCACGTTCAAGGCTGAGCGTGCAGACGGTGCGATGGAATACTGCATCCTTGTCAGTGTGCGCGATGAGCGCAATGAAGAAGTTGCGCGTCATGTGGTGAATGTCGGCACGTTGCAGGGAGATGCGAAGCGTACCTTTACCTTGAC
>JAZKEH010000271.1:0-4581 GCA_040387155.1 Pseudomonadota bacterium
CCAGTGTGCAAGTGTGATGAAGGCATCGGCCGAGCCATACTGGGCTTCCCATTGGGCTGCTGGTTTGGCTGCCACCGTCTGTTCAACGGTGTTGGCCGCCATGAACATCTTGCGGACGTTGGTGAAGATGTCGGCATAGATATCACGCAGCGTCGTCAGTTCCGCTTTCGTGATGGGTTTGCCGGAAGCAGGAATGATCAGGGTGCCGTCATTGGCAATGCTGAGCAGAGTCTCGATGCCATCGACAACGCCACCGATCCAGCCGCCAGTCCACCAGTCGAGGTAGGGCCAGGCATCCGTACTCAGCGCGCCACCGGCGTGCAGCACGTTGGCGTCGGGCAGGAACACATACATATCGCCATCGGTGTGGGCCTGGCGCAAGTAGCCATATTCGACTCTGGTTCCACCAGTGACGGCCCCATGCGAGAAGTCGCCATAGTGATAGAAGATGTCATTCGGCCGTGCAGATTCGGGTAGCGGTTCGTAGGTGGTGTCTTCCTGTAACCGTTTGATCGGCGTGCTGAGCCACTGGCGGGTGTTCTCATGGGCAAAGATGCGGGTGTTCTTGTTGCCCAGCAACTCGTTGAGGCCAGTCTGTTCAGGGTGCCAATGGGTGTTGACCAGTGTGGTGATCTTGCGGCTGTCCATGGCGGACTCGATCGTGCGACGAAGGTCGCGCGCGCCGTCCTTGTGGCCGCCATCAACGACCAACAGATCGCCATTGGCTGCCTTGCTTACGAGAATGTTACCGGCGCCACCGCTGATCAATGCGGTGTTGGCGTTCAACGTCTGTACCTGCAATTTGCTGCCGTCTTTGCCACTCTGTGCGAAAGCATGGCGTGCCAGGCCGGATCCCAGCAGCACCGTACCGCCGGTCAGCGTCGAAAACTGTAAAAAATCTCTTCGGTTCACCATGGAAAATTACGCCAAAATGTCTTTGTTTCAATGGGCTGGAGTATAAGCCAGAAGGCGGTATCAGGCCATGAGACTGTCGGGTAACCCGGGTGTCCTTGTTATGAATCAATAGCTGCTTTATGCTCCGGTTCAGCAAGCCCGGCCTGCGTGCACTTTTGTTGCAAAATGGCTGTAATTTCCGACCCGAACCACAAAACAACCAAGACAAAACCACATACGACAACCCAACAAAAGCCCAAGGGGATTTCCACCATGACCGATCCACGCGAAATCATAGACAAGTCAGCAATGACGACGATGCAGTACGTCATCGTTGTAATCACGGTACTGCTCAACGCGATGGACGGCTTCGACGTGCTTGCCATCAGCACCTCGGCTCCCGGTATTCTGGGCGAGTTCGGCATCAACCGCGCCCAGCTGGGTTGGGTGTTGAACATGGAATTGATCGGCATGGCCATCGGCTCCATCTTCCTCGGTGGCGTTGCTGACAAGATCGGTCGTCGCAACATGGCCCTGGGCTGTCTGGTTGTGATGGCTTCCGGCATGTTTCTGGCCACCACGGCCAGCACGGTAACGATGCTGATGATCTTCCGCGTCTATACCGGTCTTGGCATTGGCGGCATGTTGTCCACCACCAACGCCGTGGTTGCGGAGTTCTCCAACAACAAACACCGCGCCATGTGTATCTCGATGATGGTTATCGGCTATCCGCTCGGCGGCATCGTGTGTGGTGAAGTGGGCAAGGCCCTGTTGGATACCACTGCCACCAACTGGCGTGTGATGTTTACCGCTGGTGCCATCTTCTCCGGCCTGATGTTGCCGGTCGTATTTTTCCTGATGCCTGAATCGGTACATTGGCTGAGCCGCAAGCAACCAGAGAATGCGCTGGCGCGTATCAATGCTGCCCTGGTCAAGATTGGTCATCAGGCCGTAGCAGCACTGCCAATTTTGACTGCTGATGTACGCAAGAAGTCCGTGGCAGACATTTTCTCTCCACAACTGCTCCCCACCACCCTCCTGTGCACGCTGGCCTATTTCTTCCACATCATCACGTTCTACTACGTGCTGAAGTGGACGCCGACCATCGTGACGCTGATGGGTATTGGCGCCAACACCGCTTCCGGTGTCCTGACCTGGGCCAACGTTGGTGGTGCGCTCGGTGGCGCCCTGTTCGGCGTGGCGACCATCAAGATGGGCGTCAAACCCCTCACGATCGGTATCCTGGTGCTGACGATGGCCGGCGTAATGCTGTTCGGCCGTTCCGCGGCTGAAGTCGGTGAGTTGAGCATGCTGGCTGCCTTCGCCGGCTTCTTTGGTAATGCCGGTGTGTCCGGTCTCTATACAATCATCGCCTATGCCTTCCCGACCCACGTGCGTGCCACCGGTACTGGCTTCGTCATTGGCGTTGGTCGCGGCGGTGCAGTACTGGCTCCGTGGCTTGCGGGTTATCTGCTGCAGCGCGGCCAGGATGCCGGCACGGATCTCGGCGTATTGCTGGCCGATGTTGGCATGGTAATGGGTATTGGATCATTGCTTGGTGCCATCGTGCTGATCTTCCTGAAGGTCGGCACCGACAAGCCTTCTGATGCACCTGTTACCGAGGCCAAGGCCAGCGGCACCATGAAGGCATCTGCAGCTTGAGTTTGAGTTACACCACTAACCAATGAGGTGAGGGAAGGGCAGAGAGATCTGCCCTTCTTTTTATGTACTGCAATAGTTCCATTGATTAGATTGTTGGCGCTGCTCCGTCGCGGTTGCGTCGAACGCCGCAGGCGCTTTCAAGAGTCCAGTTTATGTCTGCCATTATCAAAGTCGAAAATCTCAGCAAGACCTATGCGTCGGGTTTCAAGGCGCTCAACAACATCAATCTCGAGATCAACGAGGGCGAGATCATCGCCTTGCTGGGGCCCAACGGTGCCGGCAAGACCACCTTGATCAGCATCATCTGCGGCATCGTCAACCCGAGTGGTGGCCGGGTATTGATCGACGGCTTTGACATTATCAAGGACTACCGCGCTGCGCGCCGGTTGATTGGCCTGGTGCCACAAGAGCTGGCGACGGATGCGTTTGAAACTCCTACAGCCACCCTGAATTTTTCGCGTGGTGTCTTCGGCAAGAAGCCGGATCCAGCTTTTATCCAGTCAGTACTGAAGTCACTCTCGCTGGATGACAAGAAAGACGAGCGCATCATGGCGTTATCGGGCGGCATGAAGCGTCGCGTCATGATCGGCAAGGCGCTGGCGCATGAACCGCGCATCCTGTTTCTGGATGAGCCAACAGCCGGTGTCGATGTCGAGTTGCGCAAGGACATGTGGAATGTCGTGCGTGAACTGAAAAAATCCGGTGTCACCATCATCCTGACGACGCATTACATCGAAGAAGCCGAAGAAATGGCGGATCGCGTAGCCGTCATCAACAAGGGTGAGATTATTCTCATCGAAGACAAGGATGTGTTGATGCGCAAGCTGGGCGAGAAGCGTCTCTATCTGCATCTGTTACAACCGCTGGCGGCAATTCCGGCGGGGCTCTCTGGGTACAACCTGAACTTGCAGAACGACAACAAGACCCTGGTCTATACCTACGACACGCGTACCGACAGCTCCGACATTACGCATCTGCTCGATGCGGTAGAAACCGCCGGCATTCGCTTCAACGATCTCGACACGCGCCAGAACACACTGGAAGAAATTTTCGTCAACCTGGTGAAGAAGTAACGGAGCCCCTATGAATTTTTATGCCATCCGTGCCATTTACCAGTTTGAGATGGGTCGTACTTTTCGCACACTGATCCAGAGCATCCTGTCGCCCGTCTTGTCGACCTCGCTGTACTTCATCGTGTTTGGCAGTGCGATTGGTTCGCGAATGGAGGCCATTGATGGTGTTGCCTATGGCGCGTTCCTGGTGCCGGGTCTCATCATGCTGTCGATATTGACCGAGAGTATTTCCAACGCCTCATTCGGTATTTATTTCCCGCGCTTCATCGGCACCATCTACGAGATTCTGTCGGCGCCAGTGTCGCCGCTGGAGATAGTGCTCGGCTATGTCAGTGCAGCCGCCAGCAAGTCCATCATGATAGGCAGCATCATTCTGCTGACAGCCTCGTTGTTCGTGGATATGCAAATTCTGCATCCGTTCACGATGATGCTGTTCCTGGTGCTGACGTCGGTTACTTTCAGCATGTTCGGTTTCATCATTGGCATCTGGGCCAACAGCTGGGAAAAACTGCAGATCATTCCGGTGCTGATCATTACGCCGTTGACCTTTCTTGGCGGCAGCTTCTATTCGATCAAGATGCTGCCAGAGGTTTGGCAAACGCTGACCTTGTTCAATCCAGTCGTCTACCTGGTCAGTGGCTTCCGCTGGAGCTTCTACGAAATTTCTGACGTCAATGTGGCAACCAGCCTGGGCATGACTGCGCTGTTCCTCGTTGTGTTTGTCGTAATCCTGTACTGGATATTCCGGACAGGTTATCGCTTGAAGAAGTAACCCAACTACAACTACCCGGCAGGGAGAAGCAGCATGAATAAAATGATCCGACTACTACCGATTATTGGCGCCCTCATTTTTCCGGCTTCTTCTGTGCAAGCCCAGATCAGCGAGGAGGCCGCACTGACTGTCGCACGGCAGACTTTCGAATACTTGCGCAAGGGCGAGCTGGACAGCCTG
>JAZKEH010000272.1:0-2380 GCA_040387155.1 Pseudomonadota bacterium
CGTTGACCAGCGTGACAGCGAAATTGGACAGCAGCGAATTGCGTAGTGAATTCTGAAACACCGGCGTCAGTGCATAGACATAGAAGTTGGTGCGCGGTGTGAAGAACTCGTTGTCCTGTTTGAACCACAGGCGCACGCCATCGGCGTTAACCAGCAACTCTGGTTTTTCCTGCACGTTGGCAGCATCCGGCGCCATCGGCTCGCCTTCCAGCGGTTTCAACGCGAGGTTTTCCGGAATGAACGGATTGGGCGCGCTGATTGCCAGCGTCTCGTCTTGCGGATACTGCTGCCACAGACCAATGCGCGTTTGCGGAATCGGCTGCTCACCGTAACGGGTGCCATACCACTGTTCGGTGTTGTCGGCGTCGAGGGCTGGTGCCGACAGCATCAGCAGCATGTTGTCGGGGCGCAGATAACTCAACACGTCACGAATCATGTCGGCGTCAAAGTCCTCGAAGGCGTACGCCGCCGTAATCAGATCCTGCAGCGGCAAGTCCTGCATGCGCGCAGCAACGTTGGTGACGAAGCCAACAGCGCCCGAGGGTTCCTGATACTGGAAGGCAATCGCCGACATCGTTGCGAGTTCTTCGTATTGCCAGTCATTGACGCCTTCGCGATTGATGAGGTCGATGAACTGGAACAGCAGTGCGGTAATGTCATCGACATGGCTGAGGCCTTCTTCAGTCAGCGCCACGTTGATATTGAAGATGTTGATGTCGTCCGTCGCGATGCCACCACCGGCGCTGAGCGCATTGGCCCAGCCACGATCGCGCAATACTTTCAGCAGACTGCCCTCGCCTTCATGACCGAGTACGTTGGCAAGATAGTCCACCGGCTTTTCGCGGTAGCGTTTGCGCATGTCGGGAATCGGAAATGAATAGCTGAGCGCGCGTGCATCGCGAATCGGTTCGATGTTCACCTGCAGCGGCAGTGAGCCGGGATTGAACAACGGCACATTGCTGGACGGCTTGGCACGATGACGGTTTTCAACCGCGCTGAAATATTTACGGGCCCATGCTTCCAGTTGATCGGGACTTTCCTTGCCGAAAATCGCCACACTCATCAGGTTGGCGGAGTAATAACGTTCGTAGTGTTCGAGCAGCGCATTGCGCAGCGTCTTGTTGCCGTGATCCTGCAACGTGTCGAGGCTGCCGACTGAAAACTGTGACATCGGGTGTTCGGGATTGATGATGGCTTTCAACACAGCCTGACTGCGGCGACCGTCGTCCTGCAAACCACTCTGGTATTCCGAGTTCACCGCATTGCGTTCACGGTTCACGTAGTCCGCCGTGAACAACGGAGCGATGAAGAATTGGGAAAAGCGATCGAGTCCGGGTTCGAGATAGTTGGCGTCGATTTCAAAATAGTAGTTGGTGTTTTCATACGCCGTGTAGGCGTTGTGGCTGCCACCGTGCGAGGCAATGAATTCCTGGTACTCGCCAGATGCCGGATATTTCTCGGTGCCGAGAAACAGCATGTGCTCAAGGAAATGGGCGAGGCCATTGAAGTCTTCGGGATCGCTGTTAGAGCCGGCCGCAACGTTTACTGCAGCCGCCGCACGCTCACTCGCAGGATCGGACACCAGCAACACGCGCATGCCGTTTTCGAGCACGATGGCGCGATACTCGCGTTTGTCGTTGGGGCTTTTGTCGACCGTGATGACAGCCGGCGCAACTGTCGACATTGCGCTGAATAGCGCCAATGCGGAGAAGATCAGGACTGCAACCAGGGTACCGCGCGTTCGGGACTGCGACATGGACGACTGCACTAGAAGGCTTCAAAGGGGACGGGAGGCAGGCACCTTAACAAATCCGGCCCGGGGCTGCATCCGGACTGTACTGAATGTTGTGTTCAAAACAGTCGCAGAGGCGGCTCATCCAGTGCAGCCAATTGTTCCCTTAGTTCCAGAATATGGCCGGACCAGTAACGCGGCGTGTTGAACCACGGAAAACTGTGGGGAAAGGCCGGGTCGTCCCAACGGCGGGCCAGCCAGGCGCTGTAATGCATGATTCTCAATGTGCGCAGGGCTTCGACCAGCGCCAGTTCGGCCGGATCGAAATCGTGAAAAGTCTGGTAACCGTCGATCAATTCGCCCAATTGCCCTTGCTGCTGATCGCGTTCACCGGACAGCAACATCCACAAATCCTGCACAGCTGGACCGGTCAGACAGTCATCGAAATCCACCAAGAGCGGCCCCTCGCGCCAGAGGATGTTGCCGGGATGGCAATCGCCGTGCAGGCGCAGATGGCTTACTTGCTCACAGTCGTGAAACACATCGTCAATACGGTCGAGCAGATCATTGGTCAGTGACTCATAGGCGGGCAGCAACTCGGACGGAATGAAGTCGTTCTCGAGCAAAAAGTGACAACTGGCTTCTCCA
>JAZKEH010000273.1:0-2646 GCA_040387155.1 Pseudomonadota bacterium
CCCGCCATCAAGGCACAGATCGGCAACATGCCGCTGGAACTGCATTCGCATTGCACCATCGGTTTGTCGCAATTCAACTACATGGTCGGTGCTGAACTGGGCATCAGTGCCTTGCATGTAGCGGCAGGCCCGCTCGCCCATGGCTCGTCCTTGCCCTGCGCCAGCCAAACCATCGCCAATCTGAAAACACATGGCCACAGCGTTGATGTGGATGAACAGGCCTTGCGCAAACTGGAACAGTTCTACCACGCGCACGCGCGTGCAGAAGGGTTACCGGCTGGCCAACCGCAGGCCTACGATGCGTCGTATCTGAAACATCAACTGGCCGGTGGCGTACTCACCACCACAAGAAGACAACTGGCCGAACTGAAACTCGAACACCGCTTCGACGAAGTGATGGCCGAAGTCGAGCGCGTGCGCGATGAACTGGGTTCACCCATCATGGTTACGCCGTTCCCGCAGATCGTCACCACGCAGGCCATGTTCAACGTGCTCGCCACTGAGCGTTACAGCAATATTCCCGACCAGGTGATTCGCTACGTGCTCGGCCGCTTCGGTCGCCCTACAGCGCCAGTCGACCAGAATGTGCTCGATCGCATTATGGCATTGCCGCGCACGGCAGAAATCAGCAGCGAACCTACCAAGATGACGCTGAAGGATCGCCGCAAACTGTTTCCAGCCAGCATGTCGGACGAAGAGTTCCTGCTGCGCGCCGTGATGCCCGCGGATCAGGTGGATGCGATGAATACGCGCACACCGGATCAGTTGTACTACAACCCCACGCTGAGCCCGGTGCTGAAATTGCTGGAAGAAATGAAGAAGCGGCCAGCTGTGTCGCACTTCAAGGTGCAGAAGCAGGACTTCAGTCTGGAACTGCGCTCGGGCGTGGCACAGCCGGTCAATGCAGCTGACTGAACGGATTCTGCTGCACAATCATCTAACCACCTGCAACTTCTTCAGTATCAGCAGTTGCCCCTTGGCAAACTCCTCGGCGTCGGCTGTGAGTACAGCCAGCGTTTCCTGCGGCGTTGCCACCACCTTGCCTTGCCTGACCAGTTTCTGATCCTGTTCTGCCAAGGCCTGCCGCGCATGGTCGGCCCACAAGGCGGGCGTCTTTTTGCCAGCGTGGCGGGCCAGCAGAAACAACTGCTGCATGCGTGACACCAACACACCGCCGCCAGTGACAGGGCTCGCCAGAAAGAGGTTGTCGTCATTCTCCAGCGCCCTGTGCAGCAGGTGAAGATTGAGATTGTCGGTGTGGCTGCGTGCCTTTGCCACGACTGCTGCTTCCTGCACGGGCGCAAAGACAGACAGGCCCGCCAGCACCAGTACCGCGTCCTTGATTTGCGTCAGCGTAAGTTTAAAGCCCGCCACTGCCTGTTCGATTTCACCCAGCGTTCTGGGTACGTGATCCTGCATCAGCTCCAGCACGGGGCCATAAATCGCCTTGTCCAGGCTGGCTTCGCCAACAATGCACTTCAATTTCGCCGGCACGCGCGATGGCAAGGCCATCATGACAAACCGCAGCCGGCGCAAGCGCTGCCGCTGTTCCGCAGCCGACAGGCGGCGCCCGCCTTTCACCCAGAAATCCTTGCGGAATCGCTGGTGCAACATGAACTCCTTCATACCCTCCCTGAACACCGTATCCGGAATTTCCTTCAGCAATTGCTGCTGCTCGGCGGTGAAGTTGGTCTCGTCGAGATGGTCCATGTAGTGGGCCGAGCAAGCGAATTCCAGTTTGGCCTCGTGCAGCAATTCCGCCACTTTCGCAAAATGCATCGGATGCCAGTCTTCATTGAAATACTCGTGGGCAAGGTATTGTTGGTTCTTGCCCTGTATCGCTTTGACAGTGGCGACGGCAACCGCGTTCAGCTTGGCGAATGGTGGATTTGTGGCAAGGGTCCTGCCCATGAAATCCACCGCACCCTTCACCCGTGTCTTGATGCCGCGACCTTTTGTGCCCAGCACCTTGGCATGTTCAATCATCATGTGGCGTACCGGTTCAAAACCGGCGAAGCCAGCCATGCTGTTGTAACCAAGATAGACAATGCCGCCCGGCTTCAGCTTGCGGCGGATGAACTCGACGATGACGCGGCGGTTGGCCTCGGATACCCAGCTCCAGACGCCATGCAAGCCAATGTAATCAAAGTCAGGCAGATCCTTTCGCTTCGCAAATTCGGCAAATGAATCGTCCGTCAGCATCGCGCCCGCTTCTGCTGCCTCTGCCATCTCCTGCGCATTGGCCACCTGCGAAGCGTTGAAGTCATTGCCATACCAGGCCGTAGGCGCTGCAGCGGCGTGGATATTCACACTGAGCCCTTGCCCGAAACCAAGTTCGCACGCGGTTTTGAAAGCCGGACAGACAATGCCGGCATTGGTCAGCGCAAACCGGGCCCGCAGCGGATTCAACTCGCCGTAATAGCCTTGGGTGTATTCGATGTCGGTTCGATAGCCTGCTGTCCAATCTGTCATAGCCAACCCTTGCGCTTGAAATACCAGTACGGCGCGATCCCGGCCAACACCATCGCCACCAACGCGAACGGGTAACCGAGCTTGCTGTGCAGCTCTGGCATGACGTCGAAGTTCATGCCGTAGATGCTGGCAACGAGAGTGGGCGGCAGAAATACCACGGCGGCGATCGAGAAT
>JAZKEH010000274.1:0-4828 GCA_040387155.1 Pseudomonadota bacterium
CTTCGCCAACGTGCAGTTGCAGCCGGCCTGAGCCCCGTCTTCAGGTCGGGTGTTGCGACAGCGTGCTGTCCGGACCCGACTTGTTGGCTGGAGTCGCGAATACTTCGATCAACGCCTTGCGCAATACCTGCAGTTTCACCGGTTTGGCCAATACCCGGCTGATATAGGGCGGCAGGTCACCGTCATCCATCAACCGTTGTCCCCAGCCTGTCAGCAATAACACCGGCGTCCCTGCATCCAGCATCTTCACCGCACTCGCTACCTGACGGCCATCCATGTTTGGCATGCCCAGATCGGTAATGACGGCAGCAAAGGGACGTGTACTGCCGAGCGCTTCCCGGAACAGTTTCAAGGCTTCGTGTCCATTGTTTGTCGCGACGACGGTGTGACCATCTGCAGTAAGCACATCGGTCAGTGAGGCCAGCAGAATGGGATCATCATCCACCAGCAACAGTCGCGCCGGCCTTGGCAATTCGACGACCGCAGTTGGCGCCACATATTGATTGCGCGGGTCTGCCATCGGAAACAACAGCCGCATTGTGGTGCCTTCGTTTGGGAAACTGTCGATTTCAAAATTGGCGCTGTGCCGCTGCGCCATGCCGAACACCATCGGCAAGCCGAGGCCGGTGCCCTGGGTACCTTTGGTTGTGAAGAAAGGCTCCAGGCAGCGTTGGCGGGTCTGTGCGTCCATGCCAACACCGGTATCCGTCACTTCAATAATGACCAGTGGCGCCGTCCTTGTCCCTGCCGCGCGGGTAGTCACAGTCAAGGTGCCGCCCGCAGGCATGGCATCCACCGCATTGATCATCAGATTGGCCAGCGCTTCGCGGATTTCACTTTCCACGCCCATGACGGTTGGCAACCCGGGCGCCAAGGTAGTCTTTATCGTGATAACAACACCTTGCCGCTGCGGAATGTCCCGCCAGCGTACCTGCACCAGATCGATGACGTGTTGCGCCAACTGGTTCAACTGCACCGGGGCAACCGGCGCGGAGGGATCCTGCGGACGCGAGAAATCACGCATGCGCGAAACAGTCTGCGACACATCGTTGATCAGCCGCATGATCGTTCTCAGATGATTGCCGGTTTCCTGGCTGAGACCTGGCTCGGTCTCAACCAGCATCTCCGTGTACAACAACATCGGCGTCAGCGCGTTGTTGATGTCGTGCGCGATACCACTCGCCATCTGTCCCAGCACACGCAGTCGTTCTTCCTGCATCATCGCTGCTTGCGTCTGGTGCAATTCTTCATAGGCGTTCTGCAACGCGGTATAGAGTTGGGTCTGCTTGGCCGACAGTGCAAGATGCTCGCTCAGTTGTCGCATGAACTCGCATTCGCTGCTGCTGAAGCCATCGAAGGCGCGGCGTGCAACCACCAGCAAGCCCAGCACTTCAGTATCCGCTTTCAGCGGCGCCATCACTATTGAGTTAAAGCCCGCATGCGCCAGCGCGGCTGGAAAGGGAAACAGAACTTCGGTGCTGTCTGGCTCGTACACGAGTTGGCCCTTGAGACAACTGGCAAGACCGTTCTGGTCAATGTCGATCAGCGTATGCTCATGCAGCCCCGCTGCCGCCGCGTGCACTTCGCTTTTGCGGCCGAGGCAGTTGAGTTGCAATTTTTTTCCAACCGGATCGTGTGACAACACACAGCCGAAGTCGATCGGCAGTCCGTCTTCAAGGCTGCTCACCGCCACCCGCAAAATGCTTTTCAGATCCTGATGCTCGGCAATGGCGCGGGTAATCTGGTCGAGTAACGCGAGATGGCCGAGTTGTGAACGAATCTTTTCTTCGTGCCGCACACGCCCACTGACATTGCGATAGTTGGTGACGATGGCGCCGACGGCGGGTTCATCCAGCAAATTGGTGGCAAAGCCTTCCAGCCACAGCCAATAGCCCTTCTTGTGCCGGCGTCGCCACAACACGGGCATTGCCTTGCCCGGATTCGCCAACAGTTTGTCGATGAGATCGCGAATGACAGGCAGATCATCAGGATGCGTGTTTTCGATACCCGAGCGACCAATGAGCTCTTCCGGCAGATAACCTTCCACTGCAGTGACAGAGGGACTGAGATAGAGAATTTTGTTGTCAGCAGAAATCAGCGCAATGCTGTCGCTGCTATGTTCAATCAAGGCGCGGAAGTGCGCTTCACGATGCAAGCGCCCGGTAAGGTCGGTCATCGTTAACACCGCCAGCGGAGGATGATCATCGCTGCGCACACAGGCGCCTCGAAAACTCAACGTGCGACTCCAACCCATGCGCAGATTCTTGATCAGCAGCTCAAGGCCACTCAGATTTTCGCCAGCCAGCACACGCGCCAGCGGCCATTGATCAACAGGGAGAGAGGTGCCATTGGGCAAGCAGACGTCGAAGATATCGACGAGCTCTGGCAACAAGCGCAGGTACTCCTCAGGACCACTGAATCCCAGGATCGACACCGCGGCCTGGTTCAGGAACACGATCTTGCCGTCCAAGTCGGCCAGGACCACCCCTTCTTCGAGGTTTTCCGCTATCGCGTGCAGGTACTGCTCACTGCTGTGCGCAGAGGTCTCAGCAATCATCGCGTGCATCCATGTCTCAGATTTAATCCGGCGAAGACTTTAACTTGCAGGCGATGGCATTGGGATCAGGAATTTTTCCGAAAACTATTGTAAATGAGAATTATTATCATTTATATTTGTACCCATGTTACCAACCCTTGTCACTAAAAGGACTGTTCCATGTTGAAACAAACCCAGCGCAACACCACTGCGTTAGCAAAGCACCGCCTCACCCTGGCGGTACTGGTAGCCATGGCCCCGGCACTACCCGTGCTGGCGGCTGAAGGCTCTGCCTCCTCTGCTACCTCGTCTTCTGCCAACAGCAACGCCCCCATCCTGTTGGCGGCTGCCGAAGAGATCAATATCTTCGGCACCAATCGCAACACTGTGCGCGAACTGCCCACGTTGCGCGGCCCTGTCATCGACATGCCCCAACTGGTCAGCACCATTTCTGCTGAAACCCTGAAGGATCGCCAGATCAACACACTGGAAGATGCCCTGCGCAATGTCGCGGGCATCACGACCCAGATCGGTGAAGGCGGCGTCGTCAACGGCGACCAGTTCTTCATCCGCGGCCAGTCGGCCCGCAGCGACATCTTCACCGACGGTCTGCGCGATTTCGGCGCCTTCACGCGCGACAGCTTCAACTTTGAAAACGTTGCCGTATTAAAAGGTCCTTCATCCACTGCACTTGGCCGCGGTGTTTCTGGCGGTGCAATCAACTCCGGTTCCAAATTGCCAGTCAGTGAAAACTTCACAACCGTCGCTGGCGGCCTCGGCACTGCCGACTATCGTCGTGTTGCGGTTGATACCAACTATGCGTTTAGCGAAACCACTGCTGCCCGTGTCAACGTAATGGTGCATGAGAACGAAGCGCCTGATCGCGACGTTATCAACTCCGAGCGTTGGGGCTTTGCACCGTCGATTGCCTTCGGCATCGGCACCGACACCAGCGTCAACGTTATCTATTTGCACCAGGAAGAAGACCGCATTCCGGACTACGGCGTGCCAGTCATCACCACTGCAGCTGCCGACGACATCGAACTGCCAGTGACGGAATACGGCGTACGTCGCCAGAATTTCTATGGTTATACCGATGCTGATACTGACGAAGTGTCCGTCGATACGCTTACGCTACTGTTGAACCACAGCTTCAGCGAAACGCTGACTTTGTCCAGCGGCACCAAAGCCGGCATTTACGATCGCTACTTCCGCCAGACCGTAGCGAGCTGCTCGACCACCAATAATTGTGGTGCCTTCCTGCTCGACAACGACCCCAACACGGTGCCGCTCGCAACCATGGGTGGTCCCGGCCCTTACGACCAGACCACCAAGGGCATCCAGAACGTCACGACGCTGTTGTACACAGCACCGATTGGCGAAATGCGTAATGAGTTCGCCATCGGTTGGGACGTTTCGTACCAGACCAACGACCGTGACCAGTTCAACTACCAGGGCACCCGTGCTGCCAAGAATCTGTTCGCACCATCACACGGCCCGCTGCCAACACTGGCACCCGGCTACAACAACATCCGCGAATCGAACGCGACTGACCTTTCGGTAGTGGTGGATGATCGTCTGTGGTTGACCTCGACGTTCTCGCTGAATGCCGGCGTACGTATCCAGAGCTATGAGAATGAACAGGATCAGCTGAACTTCGCTGCTGCAGGCGCCACATTGACCACTTGCAACGGCGTTACGGGCACCTTCACTTCCTGCTTCGTTGAAGCCGAATCCGACAGCGATCTGGTGAACCCGAAAGTCGCTGCCGTATGGGAACCGTCCGATCGCACCAGCATCTATCTTTCATGGGGCCGCTCATCGATGCCACCCGGCAACTCCGTCGGCAACGGCGACACGCTGGCAACCACAGCGGTAGGCAGTGTGCTTAGCGCCAACGATCTGGATCCCGAAGAGTCCGACACCATCGACCTCGGCATCAAGTACGCGTTGTTTGAAGATCGTCTGTTGTTGCAAGCCGGTATCTACCAGACTGATCGCTCCAACTCGAAACAGGAAGATCCAGCATCCGGCAACACCATCGTGTCGCCACAGCCAGGCCAGCGCCTGCGCGGCGTTGAACTTGGCGTCAGCGGCACCGTTACCGAAAACCTGCTGGTCAACCTGAACTTCAGCCACATCGATACCGAAGTGAAAGAGTCCTATACCGGCACACCACCTGTGTTGAACACCGCCGTGTTGGGCAAGGAAATCATCTTCGTACCGGCCGACTCCGCATCTGCCTGGGTATCGTGGGAACCAACCTCGGGCTGGATGCAAAACCTGAAAGTC
>JAZKEH010000275.1:0-13164 GCA_040387155.1 Pseudomonadota bacterium
GGCGGTGTGATCGTCGTCTCTGGCGCATCACCCGTGGTGGTAGCGGTCGAATCGACTGTGAGCTCACTGCCCGGCACCGGCAAACTGTCGGCGGTGATAATGGGGCGCTCAGGCTCAGCAATGGGTGTGGTATCAAAAACCGGCGCCGGCGGAATGGTGGCAGACAGCGGCGGCGCTTCAATCCCGTCGCCGTCCAGCAGCAATGGGATCAGGATGATGGCGAGGCAACCCAGTACGAGGGTTCCTACCAAGCGTTGTCTCATTGCCTGATTCAAAGTAACTCCAGCACTGCTGATATGGTGAAAAATGAACCGGTAACCACGACTACGGTTTCCATACCCGGACGCTGGCCAGCCGAACTGCATGCGGCGGCGAACGCCGCATCAACAGTCGCATGACAACTGATCGCGGTATAGCCCAGTTGGCGGGCGTGATTATATAGGATGTCGGCCGGCGCACCGCGTTCTCCGCCCAGGCTCGCTGCATATATATGGGCAACTTCGGGCGACAACAAGCGGACGACGCCGCTGCTGTCTTTGTCACCCAGCATGCCCAGTACCAGACGCACGTCGCAGCCTGCCAGGCGGGTGCGGATGTTGGCTGCCAGATTGGCTGCTGCGTGGGGATTGTGGGCCACGTCGAGAATCACGCGAATGCCCTTGTAGCTCAGTTGCTGGAAGCGACCCGCCAGCTCGGCGCGGGCAAGACCTTCATCAATCACAGTCCGTGACAGTGAGATTGGCAGGAACTGCAACACCTGCAACACAGCGGCAGCATTGTCGAGCGGGAAACCGTTGAGCGGCAGGTCGTTCATTTCGATGGCCTTGCCTTCGCAGTCTTCGCCAAACCAGTGCCAACGATCGCCGTGCTGCTGCCAGCCGAACTGCTCGCCTTGATGCGACAACGGCACTGCATGTTCACTGGCAAAATTGCGCACACTGTCCGGCATGGAACGTTCACCATACACAGCTGGGCAACCGCTGCGGAAAATGCCGGCCTTCTCGAAGCCGATTTTTTCGCGGGTATCGCCCAGCCAGTCGATATGATCGAGATCGACATTGGTCAACAGGCTGACATTGGCATCGATGATGTTGACCGCATCAAGACGGCCACCGAGGCCGACTTCGAGAATGATGAAATCCGGTTTGATCTGCGCGAACAGCCAGAAAGCAGCCAGTGTGCCGAATTCAAAATAGGTCAGGCTGAGATCGCCGCGCGCCTGTTCAACGGCAGCAAAGCCGGCACACAGTTCGGCATCAGTAGCCAGACGATCGTTGAGCCCTACACGTTCGTTATAGATACGGATATGCGGCGAGGTATAGGTGGCAACCTGGTAACCGGCGGTGCGCAGCACACTGGCCAGCATCGTCACTGACGACCCCTTGCCATTGGTGCCGCCAACCGTGATGACGCGCGCCTTGCCGAAATCCAGCGGCAGTCGCTGGGCTACCTCGCGTACTCGTGCAAGTCCCAGCTCGATGGTGCTGGGGTGCAGCTTTTCCAGATGGCTCAACCAACTGGCCAGATCGTGCGGTTGTACCATGGTAGCCAAGTGTTACTTGCCCTTGCCGACCGGACGCCGCGTCAGCAGCTGGCCTTCCCTCGGCCCCGTCAGCGCGCCGCCGTGCAAGGGCTCGGGATGCAGTTTGCCAATCAGTGAGCTGATACGGACCTTCAGGTCGTGCCGGTGCACAATCATGTCGATGGCGCCGTGTTCCAGCAGGAACTCAGCGCGCTGAAAACCTTCCGGCAATTTTTCGCGCACGGTCTGGCGGATGACGTCCTGACCTGCGAAGCCGATATAGGCACGCGGCTCGGCAATGTTGATGTCGCCCAGCATGGCGAGACTGGCAGAAACACCCCCATAAACAGGATCTACCAATACCGAGAAATACGGCAAGCGCTCCTGCTTCATGCGCTCGAGTGCGGCAGAGGTCTTCGCCATCTGCATCAGCGATATCAGTGCTTCCTGCATGCGGGCGCCGCCACTGGTAGCGAAACAGACGAAGGGCAAGCGCTTTTCCAGACAGCGATTGACGGCCATCGTGAATTTTTCACCAACTACTGCACCCATCGAACCACCGATGAAACCGAACTCGAAGGCAGCAACGACAACGCCGCGGCCATGCACACGGCCTTCCTTGACGATCAAAGCATCTTTCTCGCCGGTGGCCTTGGTAGCAGCGCTCAGACGGTCTTTGTATTTTTTCAGGTCCTTGAACTTGAGAATGTCGACTGGCTCGATGTCGGCGCCAATCTCACTCTGGCCATCGGCATCAAGAAACAGTTCCAGGCGACGGCGCGCCGAGATGCGTATGTGGTGATCGCACTTCGGGCACACGTCCTGGTTGTCACGCAGGTTTTCGCTGTAGAGCACAGCCTCACATTTTGGGCATTTGCTCCAGATGCCTTCCGGCACACTACGCGATTTCGCCGTAGTGTCGGTCTTCATGATTGAAGGCAGTATCTTGTCTATCCATCTGCTCATGGCAGTCGGTCTCTCCGGTTCTTGGTCGTCTTGCTTTGTACTTTTCAGTGTTGGTTCTTGTCTTCGTATTGGTGCTTATCGATCCATCGCTTTGCGCATATCGGCGATCAGACTGATTCGCTGTTGCAGGTCTGTGATTGCGTGGTCTTCGCGATCCTGCAATTCGGCAATGTGATTGATCAGCGCACTGCCCACGACGACAGCATCAGCCACTTTGGCGATGCTTGCTGCACTTTCTGCGTCACGAATGCCGAAACCGACGCCAAGCGGCAACGTCGTATGCTGGCGCAGCCGCGCAAGATTGCTGGCGACGGAATCGATATCGAGATGACTCGCACCGGTCACGCCTTTCAGCGAAACGTAGTACACGTAGCCGCTGCTCTGCGCACAAATGGCCTTGATGCGATGTTCGCTGCTGGTCGGCGCCACCAGATAAATGGTGTCGAGGCCGGCCTTGCGCAATATCGTGTGCAGATCGAAGGATTCTTCCGGCGGCATGTCGACGAGCAACACACCATCAACACCGGCAGCTACCGCAGCATCAGCAAATTTCTGATAGCCCATGCATTCCACCGGATTCAGATAACCCATCAGCACAACTGGCGTCTTCTGGTCGACAACCCGGAATTTGCGCACAACATCAAGCACGCCCAGCAATGTCGTTTTCTTCGCGAGTGAGCGTTCGATTGCACGTTGGACCACCGGGCCATCCGCCGACGGATCACTGAACGGGAAACCCAGTTCAATCAGGTCAGCGCCATTGCCTACCAGGGCGTGCATCAGTCCAACTGTGGTGACGAGATTGGGATCGCCTGCAGTCAAATAGGGAATCAGCGCTTTCTTGCCGCTCTTTTTCAGTGTGTCGAAACAGGTGTTGATACGGTTCATGTAAATCCAGCAAGACTACAGTTTGATATTGTCGATGGCGGCTACGGTGTGCAGATCCTTGTCACCACGACCTGACAGGTTCACGACCATTACGTGTTCCGCCGGCAGCGTAGGTGCGGCCTTGATTGCATAGGCAATCGCGTGACTCGATTCCAGCGCAGGAATGATGCCTTCGCTGCGTGTGAGCATGCGAAATGCTGCGAGCGCTTCATCATCGGTAGTGGCCGTGTATTCAGCACGCTTCAGGTCTTTCAACCAGGAATGCTCGGGGCCAACACCGGGGTAGTCGAGACCGGCAGAGACGGAATGCGTGTCCATAATCTGGCCGTCAGCATCCTTCATCAGGTAGGTGCGATTGCCGTGCAATACACCCGGCTCGCCTACGCTCAGTGGTGCTGCATGCTTGCCGGTGTGCACACCAAGGCCGCCAGCTTCAACGCCAATCATCCTGACTTCTTTGTCATCGATGAACGGATAGAACAAGCCAATCGCGTTGGAACCACCGCCCACACAGGCCACCAGTGAATCCGGCAAACGACCGATCTGTTTCATGCTCTGTTCTTTCACTTCGCGGCCGATGACGCTCTGGAAATCGCGCACCAGCATTGGATACGGATGCGGACCTGCCACAGTGCCGATGATGTAGTACGTGTTGTCGACATTGGTGGCCCAGTCGCGCAGGGCTTCATTCATCGCATCTTTCAGCGTACGTGAGCCCGAGCTGACACCAATGACATTGGCGCCCAGCATTTTCATGCGGAACACGTTGGCGGATTGGCGCTGGATATCGTCGACACCCATGAAGACATGGCATTCAAGCCCGAGCCGCGCTGCTACGGTTGCAGTCGCCACGCCGTGCTGACCGGCACCGGTCTCGGCGATGATGCGGGTCTTGCCCATCGCACGCGCCAGCAAGGCCTGCCCTATCGTGTTGTTCACCTTGTGTGCGCCGGTGTGGTTGAGATCTTCGCGCTTCAGGAAAATTTTGGCGCCGCCGAGTTTCTTCGTCATGCGTTCTGCGAAGTACAGCGGTGATGGACGACCGACGTAATGCGTAAGGTCATAGTCGAATTCGGCCCAGAATGCAGGGTCCTGTTTCAACTTGGCATATTGCCGGTTCAATTCTTCCAGCGCCGGCATCAGTGTCTCGCCGACAAAGATGCCGCCGAAAGGTCCGAAGTGGCCATGCTGGTCCGGATAGCTGTAACTCTTGTGCTGAATGAGATGCTCAGACACGGTGTACCTCACTGATGAACTGCTGAATGAGTGCTGATGATTTGATGCCGGGAGCCTGTTCTACCCCGGAGCTCACATCGACGGCCCAGGGCCGTAGCGTTGTGATGGCTTTTGCGACGTTGGCAGGATTCAAACCGCCAGCCAGTATGATACGGGAACTGCCGGCTGTCGGACTTACTCTTTCCCAGTCAAAGGTCTTGCCGGTACCGCCAAAATGATCTGCATCCCACGCGTCCAGCAGCAAGCCCCGCGCTTGTTGGAAGTCGCCGGCAAATGCGTAGAAATCAACATCGGGTTTCATGCGCAATGCTTTCACGTAAGGCCTTGCGAAACCGGCGCAGTAAGCCGGCGTTTCATCGCCATGAAACTGCAGCAGATCCAGTGGCACTTGTGCGAGTACCGCTTCTACTTCCGCCTTGCTCGCATTCACGAACAAGCCCAGGGTTGAGACCAGCGGTGGCAGCGCCCGCAGAATGCTTTTTGCCTGCTCAATGGTGACCGCACGCGAGCTCTTGGCGTAGAAAACCAGACCTATTGCATCCGCGCCTGCACGCACCGCCGCCAATGCATCTTCCACGCGAGTAATACCGCAAATTTTGACTCGGGTTCGGATGGCCGTTCGAGAGGAAGTTGAGGAGGCGTCTTGCACAAATTTGACCGACTTTTGGGACGCGCAAGTTTAAAGTATCTGCGGGCGGAGTAGTACCGCGAATTCCGTTGAAAAGCCTATATTTGCGCCGGACTTGTCGGGATCTTGTCGGCGGGTATGGCAAAGCGTTCCGGGTAGGTTACGCGGATCAGGCTTAGCCCCTGCGGCGGTGCAGTCGGTGCCGCCCTTTTGCGGTCTTTAAGGGCCAGTAATTCCGCGGCCCACCCAGGCGGTTTGCGCCCTTCTCCTATCTCGAAAAGCGTGCCGACGATGTTGCGCACCATGTGCAACAGGAAGGCGTTGGCTTCAATTTCGACAATGACGAGATCCTCATGCCGGCGCACGCTGAGTTCGGTGATATTGCGCATCGCTGTGCGTGACTGGCAACTCGCCCCGCGGAAGGACGTAAAGTCATTCTCGCCCAGCAGATGTTGACCGGCAGCATGCATGGCAGCGGCATCCAGCGATTGACGATGATGGGTCAGGAAATGGCCGTAGAGCGCCGGCCTGAGCGCGGTATTGCTGATCAGGTAACGGTAACGTCGCCGGATAGCGGAAAAGCGGGCGTGGAATTCCACCGGCACCTCGGCAGCCCAACGCACCGCAATGTGCGGATCAACATTGGAATTGGTGCCAAGCACCCACGCCTTGAGCGGTCGTGTGGCCAGCGTATCGAAATGCACAACCTGCCCGCTGGCATGGACACCGGTGTCGGTGCGGCCTGCACAATGAACGAGGATGGGGTGATCGGCCACACGGGAAAGGGCCTGTTGCAGACTTTCCTGCACGGTTCGAAGTTGGGGACTTAACTGGGCCTGCCAACCGCTGAACGCGCTGCCATCGTATTCGATGCCCAGCGCAATGCGCGTGGTGGACGGCGTTACAACGGCTTCAGCCATTCTGCCATTTGAGTTTCAGACGATTGGCTTCGGCCATCAGCGGCGCCTTGCCGGTGGCAATGACTTCATCAAGGATTTCGATCGCGCCATCAAGATCGCCCATCGCTTCATAGGCTACGGCCAGATCCAGGCGTGCATCATGCACGGTCTGCGTGTCGTTGGTGTCATAGGAAGCAGTGTCTTCGCCAGCATCATCGAGGCTGATTGCATCTTCGTCAAAACTGAGGACTTCGAGAGCATCCTCTACTTCATTGATTGCAGCAGCGGTTGGTGTGCGTACCGGCTCTTCCTCAGCAATGCTGCTGGTGAAGGAAAACGTTTCCAGTTTGTCCTCTGCTTCGGCAGGTTCAGTGACTGTTGCAGTGTCATCAATGCTCGGAAGCGTAAATTCAAATACATCCGGTTTTTCATCAGTGGCAGCGACTTCGGCTAGCTCTGCCTCCTCCTCTTCCGCAACCGGCTCGCTGGTGAACGCAAACGACTCCGGTGCTGTGGCGACTGCTGCAGGCGTCGCCTGCAGGAAGTCTTCTTCGGCTTCTTCCATTTCGGCTTCGTTGAGTGCTTGATCCAGCAATGCGGCTTCTTCCATCGCGGAGCTGGCTTCAGCAACTGCCGATGCATCGGATTCAGCGACGAACTCATCATCCGTCGCCGCCATCGCGACAGCAGCTTCTTCGGCAGCGGTCAGGTCGTCACCTTCTTCTTCCACCTCATCGAGCACACTGTTGAGGTTCTGGAACTCTTCGCCAAAACCCATTTCATCAAGCAGCTTGTCAGTGTTGGCCGGCGCAGGTGCTGCAGGCTTGTTTTCGATCATTACTGCAGCGACGGGTGCCGCTTCAAATGCAGGCTCTTCATGAATGACTTCGTCGTTGTCACTGTTGCGACGGAAACGCGCCATCAGTGAAGCCAGCACGGCAGCGATACCACCGGACTTTTCTTCATCGGCGTCGTCAATGGCAGCCAGTGCAACATTGCTTTCCAGCACGTCAGCTTCGGCGTTGCGACGGCGGATAAACAGTGCGGCAGCGGCAGCCAGTGCCACTGCCAACAATGCTCCCAGCAGCACGACGCTGTTTTTCAACATGTCGGCCAGCCCGCCCGAGCTGGCGCTATCGCTGGCCTCGGCGGCGGCAGTTTCAGCGCTTGCCAATGCCTGTTGGGTAGCAGCCGATTGCTTGCCCAGCTCAACCTGCAACTGTGCAATGCGTTCGTCTTCAATGGCGATAATGTTTTGCAGCAGATCAATTTCTTCCTGCAGCGCGGCAAGACGGTTGGTTAATTCAAGATTTTCCAGACGGGCACGATCCAGCCCCTCTTCACTCAACATCAGATCGTTTTCCAGCGAATCCAGGCTGGCGTTCAAATCGCTGCTGCCACCGGCCTGATTGCCACTCAACAGGGTCAATTCATCACGTGGCGTAGCGGGCGCGTTACCTGCGGTGTCGTTGACAGCCAGCGGTTGCGACGTCAGCTCCTGGTTCTGCTGGTTGATCTGGGCTACCGCAGCTGCCTGATCGATCAAACCGATTTCATTCGGGGTTGGTATACGCAACACCTTGCCGGTCAGGATGCGGTTGATGTTGTTGTTGACGAAGGCATCTTCGTTGGCGCGCTGGATGGCCAGCATCATCTGCTGCACGCTGACATCGGAGGACGGGCGGGTTTGTTCGGCAATCTGGTAAACGCTGTCGCCGGATTTCACCACGTACTCATCGCTGCTGCCGGCCGGGGTTGCGGCAGGTGCAGGTGTCTCGTCGGCGCTGCGCGGGGAACTGGATGTCGTGCTGCTCGCTACCGGCGGCGCGATGGAGGTGTTATTCGGACTGGGTGCGGTGCTGGCAGTAGGCAGATCCAGCAGCAAGGTGTATTCACGCAGCGCACGGCCAGTGGGCCAGGTAACACTGATGAGAAAATTGAGATAGGGCTCATTGATGTCACTGGTCGACGAAACGACGATACGGCCAGTGCCATCGTCCTGCTTTTCGACGACAAACTGGAGCGACGTCAGCAGCGAGCTGCGCTCAAGTCCGGCCATTTGAAATTCTTCAGGACTGGCAAGTACCGCAGTGATTTGGCTGGGGTCGAGACTGCCTACATCCAGCAGGTCGATATGCGCCTGCAGCGGTTCATTAAGGGAGGAATCGAGCGTGATCTCACCAAGACCTTGGGCCTGGGCCAGCACAGCGAGTGAGCTGAGCGCTGCAGTCAGCAATAAACCGACAGCTGCTTTGCCTGCTTTGGATGAAAATCGCATAGCTCCCCTTGTCAATCTGGACATAGTGACTTGGTGACCCGCTTTAATCAGCGGTCGTAACACGTTGGTCCAACAAGGAATTCTGGCAAGACTCAGAGCTTGGCTGGCATTACAACCCGGGTTGTGTAAATACGGGACTGAACTGGCGGCTGTAAACTTGAGAAGTTCCTTGTAAAACAGCCGCAAGTATTCATTAGATATAGTCTTTTATCAACACTTCCGCGATCTGAACCGAGTTCAATGCAGCGCCTTTACGCAAGTTGTCGGATACAACCCACATGTCGATACCGTTGGGATGCGAAATATCCTTGCGGATACGACCCACCCAGGTGGCATCGCTGTCGGTGCCTTCCGGAATCGGGGTCGGGTAACCGCCGGGCTTGCGCTCATCCATCAGTTTGACGCCAGGCGCCTTCTTCATCAGCTCACGCACCTCTTCCACGGTGATCTTCTCGCGGGTTTCGATGTGAACAGCTTCGGAATGGGAATAGAACACCGGCACCCGCACACAGGTCGGGTTCACCAGGATGTTCGGGTCTTCCATGATCTTCTGGGTTTCCCACACCATCTTCATCTCTTCCTTCGTGTAGCCGTTGTCCTGGAAGACGTCGATCTGCGGGATCACGTTGAAGGCGATCTGTTTTGGGTACACCTTGATCTCAGGCTCCTTCATGTTCAGCAGCGCTGCGGTCTGGGCAGCCAGCTCATCGATCGCTTCCTTGCCGGTGCCGGATACGGACTGGTAGGTGCAGACGTTGATGCGGGTGATACCCACCTTGTCGTGAATCGGTTTCAGCGCGACCAGCATCTGGATCGTCGAGCAGTTCGGGTTGGCGATGATCATGCGGTTCTTGTACTGGGCGACCGCGTGCGGGTTCACCTCTGGCACCACCAACGGGATGTCTTCCTCGTAGCGGAACTGGGAGGTGTTATCGATGACGACGCAACCCGCCTTGCCGGCGATCGGTGCGTAAATGGCGGACACGCTGGCACCCGGCGAGAACAGACCGATTTGAGCTTTGCTGAAGTCAAAATCAGCAAGATTTTCAACTATGTACTGCTTGTTGTTAAAGCTGAGTGTTTCGCCCGCGCTACGCTCGCTCGCCAGCAAGTACAGGTTGCGCACCGGGAACTTGCGCTGTTCCAGGATGCGGATCATGGTTTTGCCGACAGCTCCGGTAGCTCCGACCACGGCGACGTCATACTGCTTGCTCATACACTCACTCCTTTCTGGCGGCGGGCATGGGTAATGCCAGCCTCGGGTTTAACAATTAATAACAGCGGGTTACGACGTTATCCTGAACAATCAGGAGAACAACCAGGGTGCCTTGCCCTGATAGGACTTTTCAAAGGCGCGGATCGCATCGGCGTGCTGCATCGTCAGGCCAATGTCATCGAGACCATTCAGCAGGATGTGCTTGCGGGATGGTTCCACGTCAAACTTGACGACGCTGCCATCAGGCTTCGTCAGCGTCTGCGCCGCCAGATCCACACTCAGCGTGTAGCCCGGATTCGCTTCAGTTTCCTTGAAAAGACCATCAACAGTTTTTTCATCCAAAACAATGAGTAATATTCCATTCTTCACGCAGTTATTGAAGAAGATATCCGCATAGCTCGGGGCGATGATGCAGCGGATGCCGAAGTCATCCAGTGCCCACGGCGCATGCTCACGGCTCGAGCCACAGCCAAAGTTTTCACGCGCCAACAGGATGGAGGCACCTTTGTAACGCGGCTGGTTGGCGACGAAATCCGGGTTCAGCGGACGGCCAGTACACTCCTGGTCTGGCAAACCCTTGTCCAGATAGCGGGCTTCGTCGAACAGGTTCTTGCCAAAGCCAGTGCGCTTGATCGATTTCAGGAACTGCTTGGGGATGATGTAGTCCGTGTCCACGTTGGCACGGTCGAGCGGCATGACCACTCCTTTCTCACTCGTAAACTTTTTCATATTCGCTTCAACTATATGCTGTAATTGATTGATTGGTATCGCGTTTAGAGCAATGGCACTTCGCGGATATCAACGAAGTGACCAAACACCGCCGCCGCTGCCGCCATTGCCGGGCTGACCAAATGGGTACGACCACCAAAGCCCTGACGACCTTCAAAGTTGCGGTTGGAGGTCGAGGCACAATGCTCACCCGGCTCCAACTGGTCGGCGTTCATCGCCAGACACATCGAACAGCCCGGCTCACGCCACTGCAAACCAGCTTCCTTGAATACCTTGTCCAACCCTTCCTTCTCGGCCTGCGCTTTAACCAAACCAGAACCCGGAACTACCAACGCTTCGCGGATGTTGGCCGCTACCTTGCGGCCTTTGACCACGGCCGCAGCAGCACGCAGGTCTTCGATACGCGAGTTGGTGCAGGAACCAATGAAGACACGATCCAGCTGGATGGACTGGATTGGCGTACCCGCCGTCAGACCCATGTACTTCAGCGCCTGCTGATAGTTGCCCTTCTTGCTTTCATTGCCAGCCAAGGCCGGGTCAGGCACCTGACCAGTAACCGGCGCCACCATTTCCGGCGATGTACCCCAGCTGACCTGCGGCACGATGTCGCCGCCTTCCAGCTCAACCACCGCATCAAATTTGGCATCAGCGTCGCTGACCAGGTTTTGCCAGGCAGCTACCGCCTGGTTCCACTGCTCACCCTTCGGCGCAAACGGACGACCTTGCAGGTAGTTGATGGTTTTTTCATCAACCGCGACCAGACCAGCGCGGGCGCCGGCTTCGATGGCCATGTTGCAAACGGTCATGCGGCCTTCAACCGACAGACTGCGGATCACATCACCACCAAATTCGATGGTGTAGCCGGTACCACCAGCGGTGCCGATCTTGCCGATGATGGCCAGGATCACGTCCTTGGCAGTCACGCCCGGCTTGAGGGAACCGTTGACCTTGACCAGCATGTTCTTGGCCTTCTTCTGAACCAGGCACTGGGTGGCCAGCACATGCTCCACTTCGGAGGTGCCGATGCCGTGCGCCAACGCGCCAAGCGCACCATGGGTCGAGGTATGGGAGTCTCCACAGACGATGGTCATGCCCGGCAGGGTGCGACCCTGCTCCGGCCCGATCACATGGACGATGCCGTGACGGGGATCGTCGATGGCAAATTCTTCAATGCCGAAGTCCTTGCAGTTGTCGTCCAGGAACTTCACCTGGATTCGGGAGACCGGGTCGACGATGCCTTCGACACCACGCGAACGTTCGCTGGTGGTGGTCGGCACGTTATGGTCCGGCGTCGCCATGTTGGCACTGGCGCGCCAGGCGCGACGGTTGGCCAGACGCAGACCTTCGAACGCCTGCGGCGAGGTCACTTCGTGCAGAAAATGAAGGTCGATATAGAGCAGCGCGGTACCATTATCCAGCTCTTTGACCAGGTGGGAATTCCACAGCTTGTCGTATAAAGTCGTTCCAGCCATAAAAACCTCTTAAAACAATTAATTACGAAATTTAGTTAAACAAAACTCTTAAAACAAAACAGAGCTTGAACTACCAACATCAACCTTTTGAAATATCTGGGGTTTTAACCTGCACATCCGCATTCTGGGCACGATGGCGCATCAGATGATCCATCAAGGTCAAAGCCATCATGGCTTCTGCAATCGGTGTAGCGCGAATTCCTACACAGGGATCATGCCTTCCCGTCGTAATAATCTCGGCAGGATCACCATTAATATCAATTGTTTGCCCGGGAATTCTAATGCTAGAAGTAGGCTTCAAAGCCAGATGCGCAATGATGTCCTGCCCGGTGCTGATACCGCCCAGAATGCCGCCGGCATTGTTGGTGAGGAATCCCTGCGGAGTCAGTGGGTCGCGATGCTCAGAACCCTTCTGTTCCACCACGTCAAAACCCGCTCCTATCTCCACCCCTTTGACTGCATTGATGCTCATCAGACCGTGGGCCAGCTCGGCATCCAGACGGTCAAAAATGGGTTCGCCCAAACCAACCGGAACGCCGGAAGCGATCACAGTAATCTTGGCGCCAATGGAGTTGCCCTCTTTATTGAGGGCTGCCATGTAGCTTTCCAGCTCAGCCACTTTGGACGGATCCGGACAGAAGAACGGATTGTTGCCAACCTCATCCCAGTCGACCAGGTCGAGCTTGATGGGACCCAACTGGCTCAGATAGCCACGGACGCTGACCCCGAACTTCGCTGCCAGGTACTTCTTGGCGATGGCCCCTGCCGCTACCCGCATCGCGGTTTCACGGGCAGACGAACGGCCACCACCGCGGTAGTCGCGGATGCCGTATTTGTGGGTATAGGTGTAGTCCGCATGGGCCGGCCGGAACAGGTCCTTGATGTTGCCGTAGTCCTTGCTCTTCTGGTCGGTGTTCTCGATCAGCAGACCGATCGGCGTGCCGGTGGTTACTCCCTCGAATACACCAGACAGGATACGGACGGCATCGTCTTCGCGGCGCTGGGTAGTAAAGCGGGAGGTGCCGGGCTTGCGGCGGTCGAGATCAAGCTGGATATCCGCTTCGGTGAGCGGCAAACCCGGAGGGCAGCCGTCAACGATGCAGCCCAGTGCCGGCCCGTGGCTTTCACCAAAGGTCGTTACACAAAACAATTTGCCGAAACTGTTGCCTGACATGGCTTACCCACAACGGGCCGATTATTGGAATGCCGCGCACTTTAGTCCTCCGATCCAAATAAAACAAATTTATAATTTTCATAAATTCCATTACAGTTTGGAATACCAATGACTGCCGCACCTCTAACCCCATGGACTTCCAGACCCTGCGCGCCT
>JAZKEH010000276.1:0-1233 GCA_040387155.1 Pseudomonadota bacterium
GTTTGAGTCTGGATACGAATCTGCGAGTTCGACTTGCCAACCATGGTCCATTTTCCGCGGACTTCACAATCTGTATCCAGCTTGTCCGACCATAGCGACAATACATAGCTATTGTCTTCTTGCAGCCTTATACGCAAACCGCCGAAAAGAGATTGCGGATAGCTGTTGTATGTGCCGGGAATTTGAGATGCACACGAATTCAACGCTAATGCAGTGAAAGCCAGCAATAATCGCCACCGCTGCTGTTTTCTCGATTTTTGCATGAGGCTAACACTCCATTAAGCGCCGCTCATACAAAACCGTTGTGCACGCCGCGAACGCAGGTTGACTGACCTTTTCGTACCACTCGATCGCCGTCGGAAACCGATGGACCACTTCAATCATGAATTCATGAAAGCCAGGATTCTCCTCGCCAACGATGAGCACGCCATTAGCATGGATAAAGTCGATGAAAATTTCATCTACCGTGATTAGATCAATCTTGTAGGTGACGATCTTCAGCACATCGTCCCAAGCCAGCGGGCTATCTTCAACGCCTAGACGAAACCCCTCGGCGTCGAATACGACGGGGCGGGCTGGCGGTCGCTGATGTGATGCGAACAGGTTTAGGAATTTTGAGAGCAAGCTCACTAATGCACCCGACGCCGCTAAAAGCCGGCGCGGCTTGCCGCGTCCGGCGCCGAAGGCACAAAGTTGTTTGATTTGTTAGCGGTGGCAACACTGCGATATGAAAGAAAGATGAATGCAAATATTGCTATGGCTAGCAAGTTGAGTGTTATTGCGGTTGATCCATACGTCCAGCCTACGGACACATTCATTCCAAAATTCAGGCTAAATGCCCAGCTATCAGTTTCAAATCCTATGATTTGCAAGCCATAAAGCCACAAACATAGTTTCAGCGCCCTCAAGCTACGCTTGTAGATCAGATAGGCGAAATAAGTATTGAGAAGCAACATGAGGCTCAGAGCAGTCCCGAGCACATATGAAATCCCCGAGTGTTCCGCCATAAACGATGGCAAAACTGCCGCCATAGAGAAAAAGCCCGCAAGACTGCTTGCGGCAATCAGCCAGTAAGATGTTCTTGTAAGTTTGTTGTGTTTCTCAAACATAACGCTCCCTGAGTGCCAACGACCTTCAACAACAGTGCGGCGAGCCGTTGAGTGTGACTCGAACCGCTGTCAGGCATCGACCACCGCCGCTACAGCAAACTTACTGGGTGGCCTGCTCGACCAT
>JAZKEH010000276.1:1243-4078 GCA_040387155.1 Pseudomonadota bacterium
ATCGCCCCCCACTTCGCGCCCCATTCCTTGTATCCAGGGTCGCTCCAGTTTTGCAGGGTCATGCCTTCGGGTGCCATGTAGCCGTCGAGGCTAAGGCCGATGTTTGCGAATATCTTGCTCATGATTGTGTCTCACTAGTGGATGTCACGTAGTGTAGGTGGAGTCCAACCTTCACGCTCGCCAAAGTCTTGCAAGCGGGACGAGGCATCGATTACCGACGGCGCAGCAACTTACTGGGTGGCCTGCTCGACCATGTATCTGACTGCGCCGATGATTTCCTCATCGGAGAGATCCGGGCGTTCGCCTTTTCTTGGCATGACACCGGTACTGCCGGTGAATCCGTGCAGTGCATGATCGATCAGCGAGTCCATGCCATGGGCGATGCGGGGAGTCCAGGCATCGGCATTGCCGAGTGCCGGTGCACCACCGACGCCGGGGGGAGAGTGACAGGCGATGCAGACAGTCTTGTAAACTTGTTGTCCGCTCAGCAGCGCAGGCGCTGCCTGGGAGCTTGGGGCTGCCGCAGGCTGTGGCGTGGACTGTGCTTCCGCGGCCAGTGCGGTCTGTCCCACTGCCACGCCGATGAAAATGCCGACGACGAGCAGGAAGCTGCTGGAAGAATGTCGGTCTGTATTGCGCATGGTGCTGGTCCTGGATTTTGGCCGCGTAATTATAGCGTACCGCGGTTGGTCCTTCGGGTGCAGGCCCTGGTCCGGCCCCGGGCTACTTCAGGCGTTGCCACCTTCCACCACCCGGTGCACGAAACGAATCTTTTGCCATGCAGGCTCTGACAGCACAAACGGATAAGGATCCGGCAACCCCATGCTGCGATTCAATGCGTTGAGCGCCACTGACAGCGGCGCCCACGCCGCCAGCAGATCATCGATGTCGTGAAGATTGAGACGCGGGGTTTGGACCTTGAATTCATCGGCCGCACTTACCGTTGGACTGATAGCCAAACCAAAACTGCGTGCCGTCTCCAGTGTGTCGACTACATGCATGTAGTGCGCCCAGCTCTCCGCCCAGTCTTCCCAGGGATGCATTGAGGCATACGAACTGATGAAACGGGTGGGCCAGTCGGGCGGCGCGCCATCACGATAATGCGCCGCCACTGCTTCGTCATACGACAGGCGCTCATCCCCGAAAATCTCACGGAACGGCGCCAGAAAAGCCGAACTACTGACAAGGCGATCCCAGTAGTAGTGGCCAATTTCATGGCGGAAATGACCAAGCACGGTGCGATAGGCTTCACCCAGTTGCTGCCGCGTCTTCTCGCGAAAGGGTGAATCGGCTTCGTTGATGTTGATGGTAATCAGGCCCACATCGTGGCCAATCATCACCTTTTCCTCGCCGGGCACATCCTGCTTCATCGCGAAGGCGAGACCATCGGGACGCTCGGCGCGTGATTCGATCGGCAAACCCAGTTCAATCAGCGTATACAGCATTCGCCGCTTGCTCAGCTCGAGCTTGACCCACGCACTCTTCGCTGCCGGATCGGCAAGATTGGGAATGATGTCATTCAGGCGGCAGGCTCGGCAGAAGCGATTGTCGTCGCCTTCGGCGACGCCCCAATTGCACGCGGCATGATCGCTGTAATTGCCGCAGAGACGGTAACGCGCACCGCCAAGCTCGGTATCGAGAGCGACAAACAGGCCCGGCTGCTCCTGCACCGGTTCAACGGCTACCAACCGACCACGTTCGGGCAGGAACGCCAGCATGTGGCTGCAGCGCGTGCAGACGGAATTTTCGAAATGCAGCACTTGTTGGCAGGCCGCGCACGTAAACAGCTTCATCTTCAGGTCTCGCGGCCAGGCTCATGTTGTCGTTACCTCCAACCTAAACCCCTGGTGGCCTGTAATGAAGGGAGAGAAACCCGCCGTGGACGGCCGGAAAAGCCGCAGGTGCAAGCCGGAGGTCTTGTTTTGGGAGTGACTCACAAGAAATGTCGGTTAGCCCGCGTCGAAGGGTTGCCTGAGCCTGACCGGAGGTTCAATAATCAAGCCGTTCTGCCTCGCTCGAATACGGAATTCAAAACAACATCAATAAGAAGGGGTCTGCTCCATGCGAATAAACAACCGTTCGTTCATTCCACTATTGCTTGCTACTGCCTGTTTCACCTCCCGTGTTTGCACTGCCGCCGAAGCGCAGGAGCATGCGGATCACACTGCGGCACCGGAGCCGGCTGCTTCGGTTGCCACAGTCAAAGGAGGCCAGTGGTCTGCTGCATCCACCTGGTCCGGCGGTGCGGTGCCGAAGGCGGGTGATGTAGTCACCATTGGCGAAGGCATGGACGTTGTCCTCGACGTCAGTCCACCCGCACTGCACGGCATGAACCTCAACGGCAAGCTCAGCTTTGCCGACGACAAGGATCTTGAACTCACCACCGAATGGATCCTGATGCGCGGGGCGTTGGAGATTGGCAGTGAAAGCAAGCCACACACGCGCAACGCGACAATTACGCTGACCAACAACGTGCCCGATGAAACCATCAATGGCATGGGTGATCGCGGCATCATGGTGGTAGGCGGTGTACTGAGTCTGCATGGCGATCGCGAAAATTCCTGGACCAAACTAAGTGAAACGGCCGAGGCAGGCAGCGCCAGCATCAAGGTGCTCGATGCCGGCGGTTGGCGAGTCGGTGACGAAATCGTGCTGGCGTCAACGGATTTCAATCCGCGCCAGGCAGAGACACGCCACATTACGGCCATCAGCGGCAACGCACTGACGTTGGACAAGCCACTCGACTACATGCACTTCGGCGAGATCACCTTCGATGTCGATGAACGCGGCGAAGTCGGCATGCTGACCCGCAACATCAAAGTGCAGGCATCAGCC
>JAZKEH010000277.1:0-2265 GCA_040387155.1 Pseudomonadota bacterium
TTCACTCGAACTCGGCATTGAGCCACCGAGCCTCATGGGCAGCTGTGATGTTGGCTACAGCTGCAGCTACACCAATACCTTGTCGTGGCGCAGCCCCACCGTTGCTTTGCCCGTAGCCGTAAATCCCGGCGCCGTGTTTGAAAGACTGTTCGGTGACGGCGATGTACTCGATGAGAAGAGTCGCCAGTTACAGATGCAACGCAAAGCCAGCATTCTCGACTTCGTGCGTGAAGACGCAGCGCGGCTGTCTGGTCGTCTCGGCGCCAATGACCGCCGCAAGATGGATGAATATCTCGATGCGATCCGTGACGTCGAGCGCCGCATTCAGAAAGCCAGCGAGCAAAGCAGCGATGTGGACTTTGTCGGCCTGGTGCGTCCCGCTGGTATACCAGAAGCCTTCGAAGATCACGTTCACACGATGATAGATCTCCAAATCCTCGCCATGCAGGCGGATATGACCCGCGTAATCACCTTCATGCTTGGGCGCGAAATCAGCAATCGCACCTATCCCAACATCGGCGTGCCTGATGCTCATCACATGCTGAGTCACCACGGCGGCGATCCGGAAAAAGTCGCCAAGCTGGTTCGTATCAACCATCTGCACATGCAGCAGTTTGCCTACTACCTGGAACGCATGAGCAGTACGCAAGACGGCGAGGTTACCTTGCTCGACAGCACGCTCGTCATGGCAGGCGCCAGCCTCGGCGAACCGAATGATCACGACAACATGAATCTTCCCATCATCATTGCGGGTGGGGGAGTGACGGGCAATCGTCACATCGTAATGCCGAAGGACACGCCAATGTGCAACTTGATGCTGGCCATGATCAACACATTGGGGGTGCCGCTCGACAAGTTCGGTGACAGCACTGCAGCGCTGGATGCGTTGACGGTGAGCTAGTGCCGATGATGCCGAGAACCTCCACAGTCATTACGTCGTTCCTGCTGATACTGATTCCCTGTATCACCTTTGCATGGACAGCGGATGAATTGCTGATGCGTGCAGTGCGAAGTGGTGATCATGCCACTGCTGAAAAGCTGGTCGCCAGCACCGACGTGAACCACTTGCTGCCCGATGGATCTACACCGTTGGCCTGGGCTGTAGAAAGCCAGGATGTGGCAATGGTGCAACTGCTGCTGAAGGCCGGCGCCAGTCCCCGGGTTGCCAACAGCGCCTCAGTAGCTCCTCTTCTCATCGCTTGCGAGTACGGTGATGCGGCAATTATCGACATGTTGCTGGCAGCCGAAGCCGACGTGAACGCAACACGCAGTGACGGTATTACGCCCTTGGCAATTTGTGCGGGTAACGCGAAAGCAGCAACTGTCGAGCGCTTGATTGCCGCTGGCGCAACCATTGATCAAACAGACCATGCCGGCCAAACACCGTTGATGTGGGCCGCCGCCAAGGGCCGCATTGAAACTATTCAGCTGCTGCTCAAACACGGTGCTGACGTCAACCGCATCACTGCCAAAGGATTCACACCGCTGTTTTTCGCAGTAAAGAGTGGTGAGCCGGCAGCGCCAGTAGTCGTACTGGAAGCAGGTGGCAATCCCGATCACGTCGGCCCGGGCAATACCTCGGTCGTGCAATTGGCGATGTATCAGCAAGACTTCGCATTCGCTGCCCGCATGATTGAGCGTGGTGTCGATCTCACTGCATTCGATCGCAACGGCAATCAACTGCTGCATGCCGCCATTCTCGCCGACCAACCCGCCCTGGTAAGACAGTTGCTGGCCAAGGGCGCATCCGCAGATGTCATGACGGGCACTTCACTGGTGGAGTGGCGTTTTGAACGCAACTTCAAGAGCTCTGACTACTACGTTCCTCCGAAGACACCGCTGTTGCTCGCCGCCGAGCGCGGTGCCGCCAGCATCATGCGAATGCTGGCCGATGCCGGCGCTGATACCTCACTGCGCGCAGAAGATGGCACCAGCATCGTCTTGGCCGCTGCCGCCAGCGGCACGATGGCAGCACTGGAAGTAGCGCTCGAACTTGAGCCCGATCCTAATGTGACCAACAAGTCCGGCGATACGCCACTGCATCTGCTGCTGAACAGCGGCGGCCGTACCGACGGCTCACCAGCAGAATACGCCCCCATGATGCAACTGCTCGCCATGAAGGGCGCACGCACTGACATCAGCAATCGCCGAGGGCGCACAGCCGCCGATCTCGCGATTGATGCCGAGTCTGATGTCAAAGCAATTTTTCTCGCCAACTTCACTACAGGGATGGCCGCACTGTGACCCTGATCGATGATGAGTGTG
>JAZKEH010000278.1:0-1821 GCA_040387155.1 Pseudomonadota bacterium
GACTGGCGACATACTCGCCGAAATTGCCTTGCCCAATTCGCAAACGGGGACGCCAGCTACTTATCTGCATAATGGGAAACAGTATGTGGTGCTAGCGGTAAGCGGTAACGGTGGCAGCGAACTCGTGGCGTTGGCCTTGCCTGATAATCGCTAAAGGAAACAGTACACCTGAATTGAAGCTGCAAGATCGGCGCACACAAATGCAGCGGTCGATTCCGGATCGACTATGAGCGTCGGGCCATAATGTGCCGTTCGCACTGTCCAGCATCATCAGGTCTCACGAAAGGGTAGAACATGTTGAAGAGAATCTTGATCGGTACCACTCTGGCAGGTATGGCAACCTGCTTCGCTGTGTCTGGTGCAGAAGTTGTGTCAGAGAGACCAACGCTCGTGCTCGCCATCGTCGTAGATCAGATGCGTTACGACTACCTGACACGGTTCGATACAGAATTTAGCGGTGGCCTGAAACGCCTGCTCGAAGAAGGCGCAGTTTTCACTAATGCGAATTACGAAGCTGCACCTACTGTGACGGCCATTGGCCATTCCACGATACTCAGCGGAGCTACTCCTTCGGTCAGCGGCATTGCGGGTAATACCTGGTTCGAACGCAGTGAAGGTAAAAACGTGCAGAGCATCACTGATGTGAATGTGACCCCGCTTGGCGGTGGCGCCGGCGCGTCGCCACATCGGCTTGCCGTTTCAACGATTGGCGATGAGTTAAAAATTTCGGGCAAGGGTGGCAAGGTCTATGGTGTGTCGCTCAAGGATCGCAGCGCAATCCTCCCTGTCGGCCGCAGCGCCGATGGCGCCTTCTGGTTTGATGGCAACAGTGGCAACTTCGTATCCAGTACATGGTATTTCCCGGAGCTGCCAACATGGGCGGCTGAATTCAACGCTGCCAAACATGCCGATGCTTATGCCGGTAAAGAATGGCTCGGCATGCAGTTACCCGCGAGCGTGGGCAATGAGCTGTATGGCGAGATCGACGCCACGCCTTTCGCCGATCAGCTGGTGCTGGATTTTGCGTTGACTATCATGAAGGCAGAACAGCTCGGCACTGATGACGCGACCGATCTGTTATCGGTGAGTTTTTCAGCAATGGATTATGTCGGGCACGCCACCGGACCCGATACGCCGCAAATGCATGACATGGTGCTGACCATCGACGCCAGGGTGGGCGAGTTGCTCGAGGCCGCCGAACAACAGGCCGGTGCCGGCAATGTACTGGTGATATTCACCGCAGATCATGGCGTGGCGCCAGTGCCTGAAGAAAACATCACAAAACAATTGCCGGGAGGCCGCTACAGCACGCAGGACGAACGTCTGGCGGTTGAAGCCGCGATGACCGCGGCGTTCGGAGAGGGCAGTTTCATCGAGGGCAACGCGGAGCTGGGCATGTATCTCAACGCCGACCCGGTGGCCGGCAAGACCATCAGCAGCTCTGATCTGGAACGAGTGGCTGCGCAAACGCTACGGCGTCAGCCACACGTCTACCGGGTGTATACAAGAACCGAACTGGAAAGTGGCCTCATTTCCGGAGATCGCATCGACAACGGTTTCAGTACACTGCATTCCGGCGATGTGATTGTCGTACACGAACCTAACTGGCTCGGCGGCGGTTTCGGCGGCACCACGCATGGCTCACCATTCAGCTACGATACACATGTTCCGGTCATTTTCTGGGGCCCGCAGTCACTTATCAAAAAGGGTCGTTATAACCGCGATGCAGCAGTTCACGACATTGCTCCAACCCTCGCAACGATGCTTGGTATCGCCGCCCCTAGCGGCACGATGGGGCGCGTGCTTGACGAGATTCTGCCC
>JAZKEH010000279.1:0-2187 GCA_040387155.1 Pseudomonadota bacterium
TTGATGCGCTGAAGACCCGGTACCTCTTTTCATCCAACCGCAAGGTGGTCTGCCTCGGCCAGAGCGCCACGATCAACGGCGCGTGTGTCGTTCCGCAGCTTTGGAGCGTGGATTTTGGTCGCTGGAATCTGGGCACCACATCCTGTGATAGCGCATGGGATGCGGGCACCGAGTTTCTCGTCGCCTACACAAGGCCGCCCGCTTTTCGCCCACGCCGCTAGCCGGGCCGCGGCCGGTCATGCTGCCCGCGAAGGCACCAACAGCGAGCGGCGACACTGCCCCCACTGCCGTCACGTGTCATCTATCAGGGCTAACGAGACACTCCTCGACTTAAGTTCATGCCAAGCGAAGGCCAGTGAGTCACCTCTGCCTTCCATCTAACTGTTTTTGAGAATGTTGGATCAACAAGAAAGTTGCTGGGCAATTTCACGCGCTTCCCATCAACAACTTCGTAATAATAGAAAGTCAAACCAATACCGGGCATTGTTCCACTAGCGGTTAGACCTACCCAACTTGAGAAATCGCTGTCAGCACTCGCTTCCTCCCAATCGAACCACACGTGGCAGCTTTCCCTTGCCATGGGAAGTTCACCGCTTGTTTCAAGTGACCTCATCGCTAAATAGTTCACCCTGAATTGGCGAGCGTCACTTTTCACCAGCCATGACGCTTGATCATAATCGACTTTGGCGGCGCGAGCGAGCAACTCACCAATCTCAGTTTTCTCCACGGCGAGAGGTGTTCCGCCCATCGAAATTGCCTTTGCTCTTATCGCATCCTTCTCAATGTTCGTATCGACACAAAACATTTTGAATGCTTCAAACGCCGAGATGCCTTGAGCCTTGCTTTCAGAGAGCAGCGTGGATCCAAAGGCGAAAACGGCAAGGAATGAGACTTGATAGATTTTCATTGCATCCCCCGAACTCTAGGGGGGTAAATTACCAATGTATTGGACAACCCGCTAGGTGGAGTCACTTATGAGGAGAACAGTGTCACTCTCGCCCACATGACCGTCAGCTTTGAAGCAAAAGCCGCAGACCCCAGCGTTGGCTCTGCGCGCATTTTGGCTGCAAACCTCGCCTAGTTCTCGTGCTTGTCATTGTCGCCGGACCGGCGCGACAACCCGCTTGAGCGCGAGACCGTGCCATCCACATGGATGATGCGGCCTGAGCCTGCGATGCTGGTATCAATCGTCTTCGGCTCGGTCTTCAGCGTCACCTTGCCCGACCCGGCAATGTCCACCGACAGGCTTTCGCGCGGCGCGACTTCGGCGTCGCCACTGCCGGCAACATCAATGTTCACATCCCGCGCATCCAGATTGCCGAAGCGGCCCTTGCCCGAGCCCGCGACATCGAAATCCAACCGTTCCGCGCGGCCGGTCGCCGTGACATCGCCCGAACCGGAAATATCAATTTGCAGTTCGGTCTGGTCCAGGTCTTCCAGCACCATGTTGGCCGAGCCATGCACCGCGAAGCGGCGAAATTCCTGTCCCGGAAGGGTGATGTTCAGCCTTTGGCTGCGGGCATTGCGCAGGCGGCAATCCAGCACCAGATCGTTGTCGTCTATCTGCACATGGGACAGCAGCGCCGTATCGCCTTCAATGACAATCTGCTCGCCCTGGCCGCGGCGATAGCTGACATTGGCGGGCAAGTTGATGGCGATGTCGTCGCCCGCATTCCAGTCCAGCGTGCGCGTGCCGCGCTTGCCCGCCGGCGTGATGTTGCAGGCGTTGCCATCCCAGTTGCCCCAGTCGAAATTCGCCCAGTTGCCATTGCGCAGTTCGGAACCGCCCACCATGGCGGCACTGACCAGCAGCATCGCGCCCAGCACCAGACCGCCCGCGGCGACCATTCCAAGTTTCATCGGCATCGTGCGCTCCTTATGCCGTGACAGTGTTGATCAAGCGGAAATGCAGCCGCGCATATTCCACCAAAGCGTTGATGGCGAGTTTCAGCACCAGCCAGAACAGTGCGCCCAGCCCGACGCCAATCGCCATCAGGCCTGCGCCCGCCAGCCCCACCGCCACCACCAGCGATAGCCCGCCGGTAAAGCCAAAAATGGCAAGGCCGGGGAAAATTGCGCCCAGTACCAGTGCAAAGCCCACCGCCACCAGCGCGATGGCGGCGCAGGCAAAACCGACAAAGACGCCGAACAGCATCGCCAGGAACGGCAGCAGGAACATCACGTCCA
>JAZKEH010000280.1:0-639 GCA_040387155.1 Pseudomonadota bacterium
CCCTTGCGCGCTTCCTGCGCAGCACCATCCATTTCAACGGACCAGACGATGGGTTCACCCTTGTCGTCTTTCAGCACCTGGTCACGCGCTTCGTTCAGCGGCGCGAAGAAAACCTGCAAATGATTCGGATTGGGATCGACACGCGTAATGATGCCGGTGAACACCAGCGTCTGGCTGCTGTCGTACATGGCGAACGAGTGATGTGCGCGGGCGGGAAGCGCCAACAACACTGCGAGGGTCAAACTTGCCGTGCGTATGACTCTTGTTCTTGCCGTGGTCATGTATCACCTGCCTTGTTGATTGATTTCCGCTACAAACCAAAACGTCCCTTGGCTGCCTGCGGGCGCTGCATGCCTTCTTCGTGGTACTGCTCCCAGATCTGCGCCCACGGACGGCCGTAGATATCCGGCACCCGGTATTCAACACTCTGTCCCGGTGACATTGGCGTTGTCACTCCATCAACCGGAAAACTCTGCGGAATACATTCCATGATCGTGAAGGGTTCACCTTCATTGGCAGCGCCTTGCCGGTCGAGCAGATGCACGATGCGCACGGGTTCCACCAGCGCCTCTTCGTCGTACAGTATCACTTCGTGTTTGAGACCGATGAAAGTACCGTTCGCATCAAGCCGCGGCGTAT
>JAZKEH010000280.1:696-3464 GCA_040387155.1 Pseudomonadota bacterium
CCAATGGTCTCGCCGAACCACTGCGGCACATCGGGACCCAGTCTGGGCACCACGCCTTCTTCGTTGAAACGGCTGCCGATGTGGATTTGCGTAATCAACGTCTTGGCGGAATTGCGCATGTCGAGCACCAACTCCGGTGTCAGCAGCAAATTGACAGTGGCGCCCCCATACTGCGCCAGGCGCCGCATGAAACCTTCCGGCCAACAGTAGGAGCCCGGCCATTGCGCGCTGTTGTCGCCAGAGTAGTGATACATCTGTTGCACGAAACGTTGCTGGTACTCTGGTGTGAGCAGCGACAGGTAGGTAGGAATCTGCAAGGTCGCACCGTTGAACCACGACAACCGCTTGTCACGCTGGCGCGCATAGCGGCCACTCCACGCAGGCAAGGTGGCCTGCGTGTATTGCGTCGGGCCGCCGTTCGCACGTGCTTCTGCCAGCAAGCCTTCGTAGTGCGCCTTGGCGGTGGTGAAGCCATAGGGGCTGATGATCTGTTCACGCGGATAGTCGCGATCGCAATGACCCCATGCCGCAGTGCGCGGCGGATCACTGCCTACCAGCGGCACTTCATAGGCGCCCCAGATCTGTTCGAGACCTACAGCGGAATTGCAGCGGTAATAGCGGGGATCACTCCACAACGCGCGATCCAGGTAGAAGTCCTTGGTAGAGAAGATATCGAGCGGTAGCGCTTCGATAGCCGGCGGCACTGCGCCATCCTTTGCCGCATATATCGGCATGTTGTCGGGGGGAATGCCGGCGCCGGTGAAATAGCCCTTGCCCTCCGAGCCCACAATGTCCGCTGGCACCAGCGGGTCCGGCGCGCCACGGCCAACGCTGGTTTGTGCCTGCACGCCACTGAGCACACTGCAGAAACCCAGTGCCAACAACGTACCTGTTGCGTTGCGATTCATTGCGCAGCCTCCCTGCTCACGGCTTGCTGGCCGGCATGTACTGCACCGGACCCAACAAGGTCATTTCAAACTTGCGCCCTTGTGGATTGAAACTCGCCACCGTCGTCATGTGCAGCTCGTTCATCGATAACTGCGCATCAGTGACATTGCTGAAAGGCCCGTTCTCTTCAAAGCCGATGCCATTGTCTTCATGCACGATGTCGAAATGAAAATTGGTGCCGTTCATGCTGATGTTTTCCAGCGGCGCAAAATCCTGCGCGCTGTCGCAGGGCCCGCACACCATGCCGCGGATGCCATCTTTGTGGCGCTTGAACATGAAGTATTGCTTGGTGGGGCCGGTGCCCCAGAGCCACAGGCCCAGCACCTTGTCAGCAGTGACGATTTCGGCTGCGGCCGGCAACGTACGCGCGCGACCGGGATCCGGTTGATTGGGGCGCGAATCGGCTATCGGTGGCGGCACTACCTGCGGCGGTGCACGATGCATACGCAGCGTTGCTGCTTCTGATTCAGGCTTCTTCAGCGTCAATACCAGTTCACTGCCATCGAGTCGCGCATCGACCTGTTCGACAAAGGCGGCAGCTGCTGCTGGCGAGTGATACAGATTGAAGTGCAGCGCAGCACCGGCGAGCGCACCATCATCGACAAAGGCAAGGTTGGCAGGGTCGTAACAATCGACACAGTGAAACCCGCTGACCGTGTCGTCGCGCAGTACCAGGTAGAGAACGTGGCGGGTATCGTTGACGTCAGCAATCCAGGCGCCACGCCAGTCACTGGCGTCCTGCGCTAGCAGCAGTGAAGATGGCAGTGGCAGAACGGCGGCAAGAACACTACTGACAATAAAACGGAAGCGAAGCGAGGCAGCGTACATGGGGACCTCTTCATATTGTTATTCTTGGTCCCCAGTATAGTGCGGTTTTATTGCGGTTTGCGCGCCCGCAACATGAACTGGTCTGTCTTGCCACGGAGGGAGGGATCAAATACCCCCTTCGTATGATCATCGGTGGCCGCAGCAAACAGCGGCGACTCGGCCTCAATCACAAAGCCTGCCTTCGTCAACGCATCCCGCGCCTGCTGGGTCGGCATGCGATGCAGTGCCGCATTGTCCTGCCCGGCAATACCGACATGATCAATTATGCCCAGCACACCACCGGGCTTGAGCTCGGCATGAATGGTTTTCAGGAAATCAACGGCGGTCGCTTCGCCGCCAGCCTGTCCGTCAAAACCATTGTAGATATCATGCAGGTTCAGAATGACGACGGCCGCATCAGCGGTGCCATCAATACTGGTTGCGGCCAGCGGCGTATGCACTGCTTCGACATTGCCAAGCCGGTCATGCAGCGCTTTCTCGACATCCGCCGGCACCATGCCCGGCGGATTGCTGGCGTAAACCCTGCCTTCCGGCCCCACCGCTGCTGACAGTACCTCAGTGAACCAGCCAAACGCCGCCACCATTTCAATGACCTTGTCGCCGGTTTCGATTTGCAGGAACTGGATGGTGTCGATCGGCTTGCGATCAGCATCGCGTTCCTTGCTTTCGGCCGGACGCGCTGGCGCCGCCAGCGCGGTGCGCATGCGGTCTGCCTGTTCATCCTGGGCAAAGCCGGTCTGCATACAAGCGCCTGCCAGCACTACTGCAAAAAGAGTCTTGAGTGTCATGCGGTATCCCCCGTCTGGTTGGTTTATTCCTGCCCGATCAGTTGCGATCTTCCAACGGCGTGCCTGTCTCAAGCAAGCTTTTGAGACTGGAGAGGATTGCTGGCCAGCCGCCGGAAACGGCGCCGATCAGCTTCGAGTCAGGCTTGTCGATTTCATGAATGATCGTCAGCTTTACCTGGTTCTTTACCGGCTCCAGCGTGCAGG
>JAZKEH010000281.1:0-3857 GCA_040387155.1 Pseudomonadota bacterium
CCAGCCGTCGCATCTGAAGTGACAGCCACACCTGCACCGACAACTGTGCCTGCTGAATCAACGCCAGCGGCTTGTGTTGATGCAGCCAACATCAACTACCTGTGTGGCGTCATCAATGGCGAAGACATTCTGCAGCTGGGCAACAGTCCGTATCTCATCGTGTCAGGCATGAATGGCCAGTTGTCCAACAACGCTTCGATCAACGGCAGGATTCACTTGGTCAATCCGGCTGATCGCACGTTCTCCATCTTGTTCCCTGGTGACGCTCCGGTGATGGAACACAATACCGAACTGTACGGCGCTTGCCCGGGGCCGCTGGATGTAACGAATTTTTCATCACATGGGCTGGCATTGAAAGCGTTGGATACCGGTACTGAACAATTCCGGCTCTATATGACCAGTCACGGCGCACGTGAAGCCATCGAGATTTTTGATATTGATGCCGCCAGCGCTACGCCAATGATCAAATGGGTCGGCTGTGTGCCGATGCCAGTGACGTCGTGGACCAACAGTCTTGTCATCCTCAACGACTGGGGCTTGTTGGCAACGCAGTTCATGGATCCTACTGGCTCGGGCATGGCAGGTGTCACCAACAAGGAAATCACCGGACACGTCTTTGAATGGCATCCAGGAGGTGAGGTCAGTGTCATGACGGGCACCGAGATGTCAGGTCCGAACGGCATCGTCATCAGCGATGATGAGCGGTATGTCTACGTCGCCGGCTTTGGCACGCACGACATCGTGCGTTTCGATCGCAGCACGACGCCCGCCACGAAGCAGGTACTCAGCATTGGGGTAGCACCTGACAACATTCGTTGGTCGGAAAGCGGCACGTTGTACACCGCCGGTGGCAATATCACCGAGACGTGCGGTGGACCGGAGTGCGGCATTGGCTGGTCAGTGTGGGAGATTGATCCAGTCGCGATGACTGGCAGTCGGCTCGCCGGTGTGGATGAAACTGCCGCAATGCAGGGAGTGAGCTCTGGTGTACAGGTAGGTAATGAAATCTGGATCGGTACCTACGGGGGTGATCGTCTCGGCATCCTGCCTAAACCATAAGAGAACTGTTCAACGCTCGCGACGTGCAGAGCCACACGAACTGCGTAATCGATTTGAACGTATCCAGAAATCCAGCACATAAAAAAGGCGCCGAAGGGCGCCTTTTTTACTTTCCTGAAGAGTCTTACTCGCCAGTCGCGAAGCAGTAGAAATAACCTGCACCGCCAGAAGCTACCAGCATGTCCTGGCTGCAACCACGGCTTGCATGCGCTGCGTTCCACGATTCCGCCATCGCGCCACCACCTTTACGATCAAGGTGACCAAGCATCGCTTTCGGTGCAGTCGCCTCATTGACTGCGCTTTCGCTGGTCCAGTTCTCACAGGTCTGCGCCGACGCAGTACCATCGGGGTTGCTGCCAGTGAGGATGTCATGCTGGTTTGGCGTGTCGCCAACACCATTGACCGTGCCTTTCTTCTCAGTGACGGAATTTTCTTTCGTCAGCAAGACGTTGCTGTAGTGCAGATGATCAACACTGCGTGCGACCAGTACGCCGTTGGCGTTGTACCAGGGACCTTTGCCGATGCGATCCTTGGCATTGACGCCGCCAGCACCGCTGGTGCTGAGGTAGGCGTGCCAGGTTTTGCCCATGGTGCCGGAAGCTTCTGCCAGTGCTTTGCAATGTGCGTCAGCACCTGCAAGTCCACCCAGGTTGGCGCCTTTGCCGAGGCCAGTGCTGGTGACGAAGAAGCTCATGCTGGTGTCTGGTGGTGGTGCCGCAGGTGCGCCCGCCGGTGCCGGTGCCTGTGCCAATACGGAGCCCGAAAGTGCCAGCAACAAGCCAGCACGGATAGCCGTGTTCAGTTTCATGAATAATCCCCTCTAGAGTGGTCCAACGAAATGAATTGGTGATTCAGCAACCATTGCGCAGGCTGCTGTAAAAAGCACGGCGGAAAGTCACATAGCGGGCAACCGAAGTCAAGGGAACCCGGGGCAAGAACCTGCGCAAGAATTGTGACAAAAACGGAAGTGCCAAATACGCGAAGTAGCAGGTGTCTCAACTAGACGCCGCCAGCGGGCCGAGGCTAACATGCAGCGCATCTCAACGAGGGGAACTTTACGTCATGCAAAGCAAAAACACTGTTACTTCAGGTATTTCCCGCCGCAGTCTGCTGGCAGCATTGCCGGCACTTGCCATGGTACGCAGCGTACTCGCCCAGAGTGGTCCGGCGCTCAGCATCCAGAAAATCAACTGCTTCGAATTGCGAGTGAAGGATCCCGCGAAGACCATCGCGTTCTATCAGGATCTGTTCGGCATGCCAGTACAGTCGCGCTTTGGTAACAGCGCCTGTTTGCGGGTGGCCGAAGGTCCTGCCTTCATGCGAGTGCGCGCCTTGCAGGCTGGTGAAACTGCCGCTATCACTCATATCGGTTATTCCGTCGAAAACTTTGATCTGACAGCAGTGCAGGCTGCGCTTGAAAGCCGCGGCTTTGCCCGTATCGAAGCGCCGGCAGAAAGCGCTCCGGGTATCGATAATCCGCTGAAGATGTGGGTACGCATGCGTGGTGAAACACCGGAACTGTATTTCTCTGATGAGCGCGGCCTGATCGTGCAATTGAGCGACACCAGCTATTGCGGTGGCAAAGGCGAACTCGGCAACCAGTGCGATGCTGTCGAAACGGCACCGAAGGGCATGTTCGAACTGACCAAGATCAGCCACTTTACCGCTTTCGTCAGCAATGGTGTTGCGGCCAACAAGTTCTATCAGGATATTTTCGGTTTGAAAGTGCAGGCCTATCAGGGACCGGGCGCCGAAGTAACCGGCATTGGCGACGGCATACAGTTCGTCATGTATGCAGGTGGTGGCGCGGGTGGTCCTCCCGGTGCTGGCGCTGCAGCGGCTCCGGCTGCACCGGTGAAGACGCCAGCCAGTCTCAACCATGGCTGCTTCAACATGAAAGGATTCAATGTGGATGAGGTGCTTGCGAAGTTGACGACCTATGGTCTCACTGCACGTCCCGATGGCACCCAGGCTGGTCCGATGATGCACTACATCAGCCTGCGCATGCCGGCTCGCGGTGGTGCGGAAGGCGGCACACCTGAACTCTACTTCACCGATCCCGATGGCATCCTGATGCAGTTGCAGGATGTGGCGTACTGCGGCGGTGGTGGCTATCTCGGCGATGAATGCCTGAAAGGTTGAGTCACTGGTCTACTGATTGACGAGAAAAAGGGAGAGCGCTACCTGCGTCTCTCCCTTTTTTTATGCGCATTCACCAGGTGTCGGCGTTTTAATACGGCTGCGGTAAAGCCGGATGATTGCGGAACATATCCGCTTCCTCTTTCACTTCATTGAATGGGCGGTACAACGTAATCGGCTCGTCCGGCATCACGCTCAGCTGGCCAGTCACGGTGCCGTGGGCAGGCGCATCATTCCAGCTGTATTCGTAGGGGTTGCGGAACAGAGGCACCAGATTGGAATGATGAATCTTCCAGATGCCATTCTCCTTCACATAGTCCACGTAATACGGCCCCCATATCCACGAGCTGCCATTGCGCTTGCTGTTGGATACACCCGGGGACAGCCAATGACTTTTTGCGCTCTGACCGTCGCTGGCAATTTCGATGAAGGGATTCACAGCAAGATGCATCAGGAAAAATGCCGGCGCATTGCGTGTGGCCTCGAAAGCCTTGTACAAGCCGGTGACACTTTCGCCACCGCGATAAACGCCGCTGTCGGAAAACTCGACTGATACATCCGCACGATCAAGCGCAAACAAGCCAGGAATATTTTCGTAACGCTGTGTAAACATCGAATGCAGATAGGTCGCCTGCAATTTCTGAATCGCTGTCATGTCT
>JAZKEH010000282.1:0-3041 GCA_040387155.1 Pseudomonadota bacterium
TAGCGCCCCATGGATGGGCTTGCAGCGGTCCGGAAATGCTCCGCTGCCGCCAGCGATTGCTCCAATCAAAAAACGCACCCGCCTACGCATGCTCCAATCAAGGAGCACCTCAAAAAATCGGAAGCAAAAAAAGGGAGACCGAAGTCCCCCTTTTTTCATTTGCCTCAGCGCTCATTCGAGCGCGTCGTCAAACTCTTGGACGTCTGCCAGTGATGGCGAACATCACCGCCAGCACAAGGCCGACGACGAAGAATATCCATGCAATATTGCTAGCAGTGCCGGCAATACCACTGAAGCCGAATATGCCGGCAATGATTGCAACAATCAGGAATGTAAGTGCCCAGTTAAACATAATGTAGCCTCTCTAAGTTGGTGATTGCAGATCCTGCGTAAGCCTGCAATCCGACAGAGGCAGCTTTCGTGCCAAATTATTTTTTTCATAAAAGTCAGGCAGATAACACCATTTTTACCAATTGATGCTCACAGCATTTGTAATTCCTACCGGCAAACTACGCCATTTCTGCGCTGTCACAATCAACCGCAAATACGGTAATTCGTTTAGAGCATCAGGAAAAAATTCCCGGTTTATTGTGCTTGCCACCAATTACGTGTCTTTTAAAAAAACACTTTTCTCTTGGCTAATTAGCAGCTTAGGCGATTACTGCCCAGCTTGGCACAGGCCTTGCTCTAGGTACCGTGCTGGTGCTTTTTCATTTCACGCAACACAACATGCAACAAGAGGAACTACCCATGAAGATTCAAACTAAAGCAATCGTATTTGGTATTGCGACCGCGTTTGGCACTGCCGCCATGGCAGAAGACAAGGCGTGGGAAGGCCAGACCAAGGATGCCTGGATCGATGGCAAGCTTGAAGCTTCCTACCTTCTCAACAGCGAGCTCAGCGCCGCCAAAATCGGCACGCATGTCGAGAATGGCAACGTAGTACTGACTGGTTCAGTACCGACCGACGCCCACAAGGAACTGGCGAAACAGATCGCCGAGAACCTCAACGGCGTGGCTGATGTCGACAATCAACTGACCGTGTCGGAAAAAGTCGCTTCGTATGACGCCAACGACAAGGACTTCAGCTCCTCGTTCTACGACATGACAACAACGATGAGCCTGAAATCCAAGTACGCCGTCAATGACGACCTGGAAGCCCATGAAATTGATATCGATACCAAAGACGGTGTCGTGACCCTGCAGGGTGAAGTAGCAACCCAGGCAGAGAAAATGCTCGCGGAAGAAATTGCCAAGAGCAACGACCATGTCGGCAAAGTTAACAACCAGCTGAAAATCGTAGCTGCGCGTTAACCGATTAGAAGAATCTATCGGTACTCTCCGCTGATAGCTTCAGGCGTGGTACTTGCAGTAGTTGGTGTAAACGCTGTCCCTGTTCGCTGAATATGCCGGTAATACCTGCAGCCAATACCGGCACATTCAGCAGCAATCGCAGCAACACCAGCGAAGACCCCCGGGAAGCAGGCGGAAGTACCGGTAGTACTTTCTTCCGAACAAGAACTGATCCGTAGACTTACTTGAAAGGAACAGCCGATGACCATTTTTGAAAGACTGCGTGCCGACCATGCCGTACAGCGCGAGCTTGCTACCAAACTGCTGGCCACCCACGGTGACAGCGATGATCGTGCGCGTCTTTTCGGTGAACTGAAGCTGGAAATGCTCGCCCACGAAAAAGCGGAAGAACGCTATTTCTACGTACCACTGATTGAGTGCGATCTGACCCAGGAACGCGCCCGTCACAGCATTGCCGAGCACCACGAGCTTGATGAATTCATCGAACAACTTGAAGAGACCGAATTCAGTTCGCCAGGCTGGCTGAAGATAGCTACTCACATGGTGGAACGCCTACGGCATCATCTGAATGAGGAAGAACATGAAATCTTCCAGCTGGCCGGCAAGGCCCTCAATCAGAAGTCCAAGCGCACACTCGCCACCGAGTACGTGCATTTGATGGAAGACGAACGCGCCTGAACCAGGCTTTCGCTTCCTGGCGTGCCGACCCTGGTTCGGCATGCCCAGCCCCGGAATAGACCCCCATTGCGTCACAATCCGGAAACAAACGGGTAAAACCCGGTAAAGACCTGCGGAAAAACCACTGATTTTCAAATTCAGCCGTCACGATTCAGGCAAAGCCTTTATTGCTGCTGTCCGTCATTTCGTTCTCAATGCTCATCAGTTCACACTTTACTGGTGTGTTGGATCACGAAACCCCGGGGGCTGGTTTGGCAAACATACTTCTTGTCGATGACGATGCTGCATTTACTTCCGCAACTGCCCAGTTGCTGACGTTGCTGGATCATCAGGTCGCAACGGCTGACACCGTGGCGACGGCAACCGCACAACTGCAGAGCACTACCTACGATCGGGTCTTTCTCGACCTGATGCTTCCCGATGGCAGTGGCCTGCAACTGCTCGACTACATCAATACCGATCTCAGTCGCGTCACCATCATTACCGGCCACCGCGCCGTCAAGGCTCAAGTAATGAATCTGTATGGCATGAACGTCAACTACCTCGTCAAACCCATTACGCTGGATCAGCTCGAGCGCCTGTTTGATGACGCCGAAGCTGACGACAACAGCAGTATCAAGCGGCACTTCGGCGAACTGATCGGCGAATCGCCACGCATGCATGATCTCTACAACATGATCAAGCGTGTCTCCGGCTCCTATGTCAACGTCCTGTTGCTTGGCGAAAGTGGCGTCGGCAAGGAAGTGGTTGCGCGTGCCATCCACAAGGCCAGCAAGGTGCCAGGCCCCTTCGTGCCAGCCAACTGCGGCGCATTTTCATCTGAACTGATTGGCAGTGAATTGTTCGGCCACGAGAAAGGCGCCTTCACCGGCGCTATCGCCCGCAAGACCGGCCTGTTCGAGCAGGCCGAGAACGGCACGCTTTTTCTCGACGAAATTACCGAAATGCCACTGGCAATGCAGCCCAATCTGCTGCGTGCCCTTGAGAGCCGCATGCTGACGCGCGTCGGTGCTGCCGCCCAGATCCCGATCAACTGCCGCGTCATCTCT
>JAZKEH010000283.1:0-5917 GCA_040387155.1 Pseudomonadota bacterium
CGAATGCCGGGGGCGAAAATTCGGAAGGAAGGCACTCCCCGGCCGGCCTTGCTCAAAAGCCGAAATCAGAACTTCTGCAACAGTCTCAGCAGATCGCAAACCCGACTCGAATACCCCCACTCATTGTCATACCAGTTCAGCACCCTCACAAAATTGCCACCACTGACCTGGGTAAACGCCGCGTCATAAATCGACGAATGAGAATTGCCTATGATGTCGGTGGAGACGAGCGGCTTGTCGGCATATTCCAGAATACCTTTCATGGCATCGCTGTCAGAGGCCGCGCGGACCGCCTCATGAATGTCGGCCACGGTGACGCTCTTTTTCAGGCGGGCGAACAAGTCGACGACGGAACCATCGGGCACGGGCACGCGACAGGCGATCCCGTGCAGGCGGCCTTTCAGTTGCGGCAGCACTTCGCCCACAGCTTTGGCGGCGCCAGTAGAAGTGGGGATGATGTTCTCTGCGGCAGCGCGGCTGCGGCGCCAGTCGGAATGAGGTACATCAGCCAGGCGTTGATCGTTGGTGTAAGCGTGAACGGTGTTGATCATGCCTTCTTCGATGCCGAAGGTAGAGTCGAGCACCTTGGCCATGGGTGCCAGACAATTGGTTGTGCAGGAAGCGTTGGAGACGATGCAGTGCTCGTTCTTCAGCCCGCTGTCATTCACGCCGAGCACGACTGTGTAATCAATGGGATCGGCAGACGGCACAGTCAGTACCACTTTGCGTGCGCCAGCCGTCAAATGCTGTTCCAGTTGGGCACGTTTGCGGAAGACGCCGGTGGATTCAACGACCACATCAATACCGAGATCTTTCCACGGCAGCGCGGTGGGATTTTTTTCTGCCAGCAACAGCGTGCGGTTGTTGGCAGTGACGAGATATTTGTCTTCCAGCGTCAATGCACGACCGAAACCGCCCATGACGGTGTCGTACTTGAGCAAGTAGCAAAGCGCTGCGGGATCGACCAGATCATTGACCGCAGTGATTTCAATGCCGGGCTGACGATCCAGGATGCGGAATACGGCACGACCGATGCGACCGAAACCATTGATGGCGATTCTCATGCGGCAGCCTCCGTTGCAGTGTCCAGCTTGTCATAGAGCCGGACGACATCCAGCAGACGTGCAGCATGACCAAGGTTTTCGTACCACCCCAACGCCTTGATCAGATGTTTGCCGGCTTTCTCCGTCGCTTGCGAATCAAACAACAGTGACAGCGTACTGCCCAACACATCAGAAGAAACAATGGGATCGTCAGTAACATCAACAATCCCTTTCAGATCTGCAGCCCCTTTGCGAACGATGGCATTGAACGCTTCAGTGTCGATACTGGCATCGGCCAGCACAAGATTGGCGTCCACCATGCAGCCGGAATGGATGGGCACGTTCAGCGTATTTGTCATTACCTTGTCGGCAAAGGCTGGCAGAATCGAGCGCATCCACCGCTCGGCTTCATGTGTGTTGGGGATGATGTTCTCTGCCGCCGAACGGCTGCGGCGAAAATCACGCCCCGCGTAATCCTGCAATGATTGATCGCTGGTATAGGAATGCAACGTGGTCATGCTGACGCAATCAATGGCCAGTTGTTGCGACACAATGTGCAACAACAAACACAGAGCATTGGTGGTAGCGGAACCGGCGGAGATCATGCGGTCGCCGATGGCGATAGTGTGCGAATTGATCCCGGGAATGACGATGCGATCAATCACATCCGTGGGCAACGTGCGCAACAAGACGCGTTTGGCGCCATTGTCGAGCTGGGCCTGCATGCTGGCGCCGTCGCGAAAAATACCGGTGCAATCGACAACAACATCAACATCGAATATGTCCCACGGCACTTCGCCGGGATTGTCGACTTGCGACATGCGCGAGGAAAAGCGCGGATTGACGAGATTCTTGCCCTGCAACGTGAAGTTGGCTGGCGTCGGCGTCTCTGCACTCAACAGGTAATGCAGAATGTCAGGCCTGCCTTTGTCGGCGATGGCGACAATTTCAATGTCATCGCTGCGCGACGCCAGCTCATAAACCTGGCGGCCGATACGACCGAAACCCATCAATCCTATGCGTATTGCCATGAGCTCTCCTTTGGCATTCAGCCAGTGTTACGCATGCCAGCGGCAATGCCCGACATCGTCACCTTCAGCGCCTGTTCCAGTGCGGGGGCGATACCACCGGCGCGGCGTTCACGCTTCAGCAGTTCGGCCTGCAGATAGTTGAGCGGATCAATATACGGTTTACGCACCTCTATCGATTGCTGCAACAGTGGGCTGTCACTTAGCAGCTGCGCCTGCGCCTTCAATGAATTCACCAGCGTAACCAATACCGCCAGATCATCGCGTAAAGATTTGCCGAGCGGATGCAAGGCAGGATCAACCAATTGGGCTTCGTAATGCGCGCAGATCGCACTGTCACTTTTGCCGAGTACCATTTCTATCAGGTCGATAAAGCTGGAGAAATAGGGCCATTCCTTCAACATTTCCGTCAACGTATCGGGTGACTGTGACAGTCCTGTTTCAAGTGCCTGCCGGATGCCGAGCCATACCGGCAAGTTAAGTCGCACCTGGGTCCAGGCAAATATCCAGGGGATTGCGCGCAGACTTTCAACACCCCCCTCCGCCTTGCGTTTGGCTGGCCGTGCTCCGGCGTCAGACTGCGGAAGTACGGCACGAAGTCCTTGTTGTCGCGCACCATGCCACGATAGTGCTGCAAGCTGGCCGCCGCCATGTTGTCCATCAACTCCCGCCACTGCTGTTTCGGTGGCGGCGCCGGATCGACGGTGGCGCGCAGCGTGGCTTGTACGTAATTGCTCAGGCTGTGAAATGCCAGCACCGGCAAGCCAAATTTGTAGCGAATCATCTCACCTTGTTCAGTGACGCGAATGCTGCCGCGTACCGAACCCGGTGGCTGCGACATCATGGCTTTTTCAACCGGGCCGCCGCCACGACCGACCGTGCCGCCACGACCGTGGAACAACGTGAGTTTCACTCCATGTTGCTCAGCCAGGCTGACGAGTTTCTCCTGGCATTGATACAGGGCCCACGACGCCGAAAACTTGCCGGCGTCCTTGGCAGAATCGGAATAGCCAATCATCACGGTCTGCGCATCGCCGAAATGCTGGCGATACCACGGCAGGCTCCATAGCTTCTGCATGATGGTGGGCGCGCGGGTCAGGTCATCCTGCGTTTCAAACAGCGGCACCACTGGCATTGCCCACGGCATTCCGCATTCTTTCAGCAGCAACGCAACAATGAGCACATCGGAAGCCTGCTGGGCCATCGAGATAACGTAGTGCGACAGCGTTTCGCGCGGCTCAGTGGCCAATACGCGACAGGTGGCAAGCACTTCACCCACTTCCGGTGAGTGCGGCCACTGCAACGGCAACAGAGGACGTTTGTCGGCCAGTTGCGTCAGCAGGAAGTCGAGACGTTGTTCTTCATTCCATTCGAGATAGCTACCCAGCTCGAGATAGCGCGTAAGTTCATTCAACACCTGGGCGTGGCGTTCGCTGTGCTGGCGCACGTCGAGCGGCAACAGATTGATACCGAAGGCATCGATCTTGCGCAGCAGATCCAGCAAGGAGCCAGCAGCAACATGATTCAGACGTTGCTGCTGCAACGAACGTTGGCACAGTTGCAACGGCAACCGCAGATCATCACTCTGGCGAATCAGTGCTTCCGGTTCTGGCGTGTCGGGTGCCGTTAAACATTGCTCGGTCCAGCGCAATGTCTCTTGCAAGCGATGACGCAGCAGATGCAACAGATCGCGATACGGCGCCGTGCTGCTCTTGCCCAACACTTGTAACAGTTCATCGCTGGCTGTGTGCATGCTCAGTTCGCTGCCCAACGCCTGCACATCCTTCAGATAAAGATCGGCTGCCTGCCAGCGGCCGAGCAGAATGACTTCGCGGGTGACAGCGCTGGTCACGTTGGGATTGCCATCGCGATCGCCGCCCATCCAGGAATAGAAGCGCAGGGGTTTGACGTGTGCGGGCAGCGGTTGTCCGAGTATTTCCAGACTTAACCGATCAAGATGACGCATGAATTCAGGGACTGCCTGCCACAGACTGTTTTCAATGACCGCGAAGCCCCACTTGGCTTCATCCACGGCGGTGGGCTTGGTGTTGCGAATTTCGTCGGTGAACCATATCTCCTCTATCAAGCGTCGCAACTCAGCCGCAGCCAATTTTTTGCGATATTCAGCGAGATCTGCGCGTTTGAGTTCCCCCAGCAGATTGGCGACCTTGTCATACTTGTGGATCATCGTGCGCCGCATCGCTTCGGTGGGATGCGCTGTCAACACCAGCTCGATGCACAGGTTGGAGAAAATGCTGACCATTGCCTCCTTGCCGCGCATTGACACCAGCGCTTCAAGTTGCCGCGCCATCCCGTCGTCGGGCAACGCATCAGCGCCGTGGAAATAATGCTGGTCGGCAATGTTGGCGAGCGTCAGAAACTGGTTGAACGCACGCGCTATTGGCAACACGTCGTTATCGGCCAGCTTGCCGAGCGCCTGTACGAGTTGGGTGTGATCACTGGTGGCGCCATTGCTGGCCGACTGCGCCAGCGACTTGGCGAGCTGGCGGATTTCCTCGACCTTGCGAAACAGTTGAGGCCCGTGATGTTCAAGAATGTTCTCGCCCAGCAATTCGCCGAGCAAACGCACATCGTCACGCAGCTTGCCGGGCAGCACAGTCATCACGGATTCCTTGATTGCTCTACCTCTGCAACGTAGCAAGATCAGGGCCAGCGGTAACTGCAGCAAATCCCCCTGCTTCCCTTACAAAAAAGCCCGATGTTGGGCGATGGCCGGCAAACTGCACCGTCGTGGTTCAAGCCCCGTCAGGTAATTGCAGGTAAACTGCGAACGCTCTTCTCTGTGTTGTTTGCTGATGCCCTTACTTGCCCTCGCAGCCGTGCTGCTGGCCGCCTGCACCCACGCCACCTGGAACCTCGCTGCCAAACGTGCTGCCGGTTCGCGCCACTTTGTGTTCTGGTATTCCGCCGTCGCGTCAGTGGTCTACCTGCCGATAGTGCTGTGGATCATTGTCACCACCCGCCCCGAGTTCACCGCCATTCACTGGCTGTCACTGCTGGCCTCGTGCGTGCTGCACATCGGTTACTCGCTTACCTTGCAAGCAGGTTATCGCCACGCGGATCTCTCCCTGGTGTACCCCCTCGCCCGCGGTTCCGGTCCGTTGCTGTCGTTCTTTCTGGCCGTCACGCTGCTGGGCGAGCCGATCAGCGGCGTCTCGATAATGGGCGTGCTGCTGATCGTCGTCGGCATCGTGCTGGTAACCGGCCTGTTCTTCGCCGGCCATCGCGAGAAAGGCAAGGGCATCCTCTACGGCCTCGGCACCGGCATCTTTATCGCCAGCTACACCATCAACGACGGCTATGCCGTCAAAGCCCTGCTTATCTCGCCCTTCTTCGTCGATTACGCCGGCAACCTCTTCCGCGCCATCGTCCTCGCCCCCACCGCCTGGCGCGACCGCAGCAACACCCGTGACGAGTTCACCCGCTTCCGCTCCCCCATCTTCACCGTCAGCATCCTCGGCCCCCTCGGCTACATCCTCGTCCTCTACGCCATGCAACTCGCCCCCATCAGCCACGTCGCCCCCGCCCGCGAACTCTCCACCCTCGTCGGCACCTGGCTCGGCGCCAAGCTCCTGCAGGAAAAGTCCGCTCCCACCCGCCTGGCCGGTGCGGTCCTGATAGTCTCGGGAGTTGTTGCCTTGGCTTTAGCCGGTTAACGCCTTTCGAACGGCCGGCGCTCTGAAGCTGGAAGGGAGGAGCCGGCGGTGGGGTTCCGGCGACTCGAGGCCATGGATGGCCGAGCGGAAGCCTACAGGGGTGAAGCAAGGCGTTTACAAAGCGCAGCTTTGTGCCTTGCTGAACGACACGAGGCTATGCCGAGTGGCT
>JAZKEH010000284.1:0-4980 GCA_040387155.1 Pseudomonadota bacterium
CGCGAGCGGCTCAGTACCGGTTGGCATTGGCCATAGTGATAGAAACAGGTAGTTAGCAGCGTTCAGCACCATCCAGGCACCAAAGACAATGCGGCCAATCAACGCGAATTGCTTCATGCTGGCTGCATCGGGCCGCAGCGTGAACATCGTGCGGTAGCTTTTCCAGTAAGCCAGGCAGAGCAGCAGATTACTGGCGAAGGTCGCATAGCCGAACTGGGCGGCGCGTGAGCCCCAGCCTTCGAGCGGTGCATCCCAGTAGAATACGTTGAACGAAACAGGCAGGCAGATCAGCAGCATCAGCGGCGTGTAAAACCCGACCAACACGCCGACACCAGCGATCAGTTCTACCAACTTGACGAGGTCGAACAGGTGGCTGTCGATCAGCGCGCGGATGAGCTCCTGGCTGAGCGGCTGCGAGCCCATGGGCTGCGGAAAGATGGGAATGAAGTGGTTAACACCGGCGGGAATCATCCACGCCGCAAACAGGAATCGTACAAACCAGACGGCGTACTTCATCAAAGCTCCCCTTTTGAAGGTTGTTGTTATTATCGTGGCCGGATCATGAAGCGACTTATGCCAAAAGGCAATCAGTGACAGCAGGCACCCTATGACAGTTTTTTCTCTCCTCGACCTGGCCCCCATCACCGAAGGCAGCACCGCCCGCCAGGCCCTGCTGAACTCGCGCGATCTGGCGCGCCACGCCGAACAACAGGGTTACAAACGCTTCTGGATGGCCGAGCACCACAACTCCAGCGGCATCGCCAGCGCCGCCACCGCAGTCGCATTGGGCTTTGTCGCTGAAGGCACCAGTACCATTCGCATCGGGGCTGCGGGTGTCATGTTGCCCAATCACTCACCGCTGGTGATTGCCGAGCAGTTCGGCACGCTCGCCAGTCTCTATCCCGATCGTGTGGACCTCGGCCTTGGTCGAGCGCCCGGTACTGACGGCAAGACGATGCAGGCACTGCGGCGCGAGAATGTGCTGAGCGCGGCCGATCGCTTTCCGCAGGATGTGATGGAGCTGCGTGATTACTTCGACCAGGGTTTCAACGGCATCAAGGCAGTACCGGGCCATGGTTTGCAGGTGCCGCTGTGGATACTGGGGTCGAGCTTGTTTGGTGCTCAGCTGGCCGCTCATCTTGGTCTGCCTTATCTGTTTGCCTCACACTTTGCGCCTGATCATTTGCACACAGCATTGCAGGTATATCGCGACCGCTTCCAGCCTTCGCCGCAACATCCTGAACCCTACGTCGGTGCAGCGGTGAACGTCTTCGCTGCCGACACTGATGCAGAAGGGCACTACCTGATGAGTTCAATGCAGCAGCAATTTGTGGCGTTACGCCGAGGTGAACCTGGTCCGCTTAAACCGCCTGTACGCAACGAGGCAGAAGTCGGCAGCCACACCGAGCTGGCACAGGCCAATCACGCCTTGCGCGAAGCGGCCGTGGGCTCGCCGGCTTCAGTCAAAGCATGGCTGCAACAATTCCTGGCAAGAACCCAGGTAGATGAGTTGATCCTGACCAGCCATGTCTATGACCACGACGCGCGCATCAAGAGTTTCGCGATTGCGGCAGCGGCGTTGAACCCGTAACGGCAAGAGAGCTAGTGCGCTTCGGTGCGTTCAGCCTGGCAGCGTTCACAGCGATAGATGGTAATCAGTTTGCCCTGTTTGCTGTCGAACGGCTTCTTCTGCCAGATTACCCATTTGTGATGGCCATTGAGGCACAGTACGCTGCGTTTCGGGGGTGCTTTGCGCTTGAAGGGGAGGATGTCTGCCACGTCTAATCCACTCAACTGAATGTGGTATAAGAAGCGCCAAGCTTAACCCAGTAGCCGCCTGTTTCCCGCCTATTCCGTATTGCCATGAATGACTTGATGTATCCAGCTTCCTCGCCGCAACAGCGGCCGCCCATGCCCCATATTCCGTTCGCCTCCTCTGTGGAACTGCTGCAGGTATTCATCACACAGCGTGCCGCAATCGTTGAGCGAGTAGACCAGTTGCTGAACTGCCAGAAAAAGCCGATGGAGTATCAGCAGGATGTTCTGTTACTGGATCAGCTGTTCAAGGATTGCTTTTACGCATTTCCCGGCATCACGCATGAGCAGGCACGCTTAAGGAATCAACTGGAGATTGCGCATTGGGCCAGTGGCTTCAAACCGCGCACTAATCCCGGCAACGACATCATCGACGCGGTGCAGCTGATGGTGCGCGGTTTTCACTTCTGGCGGCAAACACGCTGGCCAGGTCAGAAGGGGCGCGTTCGCTATGCGCACACCTTGTTCACTGTGTATCTCGTGCGCTGCCTTGCGTTGTTGAACATGCGGCTGTGGGATGCAGGCACGAGTGGCGTCAGCGATCGGCTCGCGCAAGTGCAGGGCGTGCTTGACCAGTTGTGGCGAAGCTCACCCGCCGATCAACCGGTGCTGGTGCGCGATGTGCGCTGGCTGTTCCCGGTAGCGATGAGTCCAACGACTGACGATTTGACCGGTTACTTCGATATCGCTGCAAAGATCGCCGAGACCTTTTCAGCAGAAGGTCAGCTCGAAACCCAGAAAGCCGCTGTGCAAACCGGCGGTGGCCACTTGCGTTCGCAGCTGTATCACCTCTCGAAGCAACAAGGCGTGCCGCTTGATGACCACAGCCTTGTGCTGACCACTCGCGTGTCAAACGCGCTCGATATCTCGCTGTTGATGGAAGGTCTTGTCACGTTATTGCAAGCCTACGATGGCGCCATTCAACGCAATGACGCCCAGCAGCGACTCACTTTGGCTGCCGCTATTTGTGAGGGCCTCTCACCTGATCCCGAGTTGTTTGTGAATCGTCTCGATCTGCTCGGGCCCTACACCATGATCGAGCATCTCTTCATCACAGTGGATGATGCAGGCCATGCCAGTTACACGCCAATGGGACAACGCCATTTGCAACTGCTGCACAACTACAAGGAACTGGTTGTGCGTTTGGCGAGCGCTCTGCATGAAGATTGTCAGCACAATCGACCGCAAGCTGGCAGCTATTCCCCATACGGCGCACTGTACGGATTTTCTTCCAACCTGCTCGAGCTCATCGCCTTCAAGACCTTGCAGCTGGACGCTGCGACGCACCTGAGCCTGGAAGATGTCTTTGCGGCTGGCGCGGCCGACAAAGTGGCGTGGGTGAACGGCTGGCGCAATCTGCCGCACATCAAACCGGAAGTGGTGAAGCAGTTTGAATATCCGGCGCAGTTTGCAGAAGACATTCACGCGCGCGTTGAGCGGGCATTGCAGCAGCGCGTGTCAGCCACTGAAGCAAGCACAGTTCACACTGGTCGTATGTTCATCACGAGCGAAGGGCAGGTATCAGTGGGTTCGCAGGCGGTGGATATAGCGGAGCTTTCTTCGCACTATGTCGTGTCATCTGATCCCCAGCTCGTCGCGGCCAACAAGGCCGAACCCAAGGACCAGGAAGATCTGCTGTATTGCAGATTGGAGGGTGAATTCCTTGTCAGCTACCCAACACCCCACGGCTGGGCCGCCATCACGAAGGACATGCTCACCGAAGTAGTAGGCAATGGACATGAGGTGAAACTTCCTGCGATGCCGACAGCGGCGCAGGAAGTGGTGGCATTAATGTGCCCGGAGTTGATTGCAGTAGAGCGCTAGAATTGTCAAGCGAGCACAAGCGAGGCCGGAATAGTCGCGCCGGTTACCAGTGTCGCAGCGCTCAAGTCAACCAAGCCTGTCAACTTCACGGTGGTGTTTGCACCGGTGACATAGCTGGCGCCGGCTCGAGTGTCCTCCACCACATACGTATTGCCCTGGTACTGAAACCACGCCACCCGCGTAATGCTGGAGCCGTCACCCGCTGCAGCCGCATCCAGATAGTGTTGCAACGTGGCATCGGCACCCAATAGAACTTTCGTAGTACCGAAGGTGGCCACGCCAGTAGAGCTAAATCCCACTTTCATGCCTGCATGCGGATTGACAATGGTTGCGAGCACGTCGGGATTGGCAGTGATGCTGACAACGGCGCCGCCAGTGACCGTGATGGACACCGCTTCAATGGCCACTTCAGACATCGAGTTGGTATAGATTGCGCCCCCAACCGCAATAGCAACATCGGTTGTGCTGGCGGCGTTGATGACAACATCACCGAGGGTGCTTCTGACGTTCAGCAACGTCAGTCCAGCCCAGTTGCGGGTATCGGCAGAGATGTCATTGGTAGAAACAAGGTTGGCCGTTTCCACATTCTTTATGGCAATAGCGGCGGGCAAGTTGATGACGCCGACATCGTAGACATTCAAGGTATCTCTGCCAGCGCTCGCATCGATCGAGTCATCCGCCGAAAGATGGCCAGAACCATTCGCCACGATAACGTCGTTGAAAAAAGTGGAGGAGCCACCGGCAAGGACAAAATCTTTCCCGGCTGTCAGCACGTACGAGCGTCCTGCGGGGTCGTAAAGCGGTGCATCCGCCAGGATTTTGTGCGATACGATGGTCGAAGCATTGCTGGTTATGCCTTGTGTTATTACTTGCAACGCGGCCAGGGAAGCAGAGCTAAGGGCCTTGGTAACCGAGTAGTACGAAGCCACCTCAATCTTGTTGAGCAGCATCGTCTTGGCATTGGCGAAGTCGGTATTGGTACTGGCGAGCAAAGACTGCACGGCGGAAGTAATAATCAGGCTTCTGTCCACACCGGCAGTGAGTTGGCTGTTTACCCAGGCCATCGCCCATTGCCTGGCACCAGCGCCTACTTCATTACCCAGCATGTTCGCAGCGAGGTAAACGGCAAATTCATCGTTGCTCAACTCTGGTGGGTACACTTCCGCAAATGCCGGTCTGGCAGCAAGCAACCTGGTGATATCCGCGAAGCTCTTGCCCGACTCGTACAATGTCACCAGCGCCTGCAAGTTATTCGAACCCGGCGCTGCATTGAACATGCCGATGAACACGGCAATAAGTTCGTTCCTGTTTGCCAATGTGATGGCCATCATTGATCTCCCT
>JAZKEH010000285.1:0-2727 GCA_040387155.1 Pseudomonadota bacterium
GTAGCCGCGCATGTGGAATTCGGAGCCGGCTTCACCGATAAAGATGCGGCCGTCGGCAATGCGCGGCGCACCCGTGATCGAAAGCTGTTTGGCAGGATCAGTCACTTGCTGGTCCCACGCCTTGGCACCGGTTTTGGCATCGACTGCCACCAGACGGCCGTCGAGCGTGCCCCAGATGATCTTGCCGTTCCAGTAACCAACGCCGCGGTTGACGATGCCGCAGCACAGGTTCACTGCCCACTGGCCTGGCACCATCGGATCGTGCTTCCACAGTTGCGCACCGGTCTTGGCGTCGAATGCATAGACCTTGCTCCATGGCGAGCTGACGTAGATAACGCCATCAACAACCAACGGCGTGGTCTCGTAGCTGCCACCACGTTCGGCGAGGTCGCCATACCAGGCGAGGCTCAGCTGGCTGATGTTGTCGGGCGTGATCTGTTTGAGGGGGCTGTAGCGCTGTTCGCTGTAGTCCTGGCCGTAGGACATCCACTGCGTCGCCGGGTCAGCAGTGGGTGTAGTGACGCTGGTCGCGACCGACTGGGAGCCTTCTGCTGGTGTTGCCGCCTGATCGACTTCCTGGCCGCCGCAGCCCACCAGGGCAGCAGCAAGCAAGGTGGCAACAGACAGCTTGGAAAATGCGGGTTTTGACATCGTGGATCCCCTGGCGCGGTTAGCGCTCTTTCTTGGTGTAAGAGGCCAATCATGGAACAGTCCCCCGCTGAAAGTCCATCCGAACCCAAGGCAAAACCGTGCATCTTGCCGGTGGACTGGGCCGGTGTGCATCCCTACACTGCGCCCCTTTCGCAAGGGCAGGTATTTGATGCGTTTCCTGAAGTGGTTTTCCATCGTTGCCAGCACACTATTGCTGGCTGGCTGTGTGTCTTCGTTGCTGGTCGGCAACCAGATGCAGAGCAAGTTGATGTGGGCTTTTCTGACGCCGTTGGTCGGCTTCAATCCCAACGACATCAATTTCTTTGAAGCCCCCATCATCAAGGATCGTATGACCGCGCTGCTGGGCGACAAGTATGAGCCGACAATGAAACTGTTACACACCGCCAACGAAATTCAGCACGAAGGCGCGCTGTACTACGTGATGTCGCGTTACGCGCCAGCTGTAGTGTCATCGGTAGTGCCAGCAGACGTGCAATCAGAAGTGCAAGCCATCGTCGATACCGCCGGCCTGGTGTGGAATTCCGACACCAACCAGCTGGCCGTCATGCTGGTAAAGGACGGTGCGCCAGAGCTCATCGCTGAACAGGCGAAGGCAGCGGTGGTAGAAGCACTGGTGCCGGCGCTGCCCGCTGAAATGCAGGCGGTGTATGACAAGGCGATGGCAGCCAAGGCCGCCGTGGATGCGCAGAAGCAACAACTGGAAGATTTGAAGCTGCAGGTCACTGATCCGGATGATCCGTTGCTGGAGCTGATCAGGGAGAAGACTGGCAATAACTAGTCTTGCCCTATAATCCCGCCACCTCCCAGCGGGTCCCTCCCATGTCCTCCCCAGATTCAAGCACCCCGGCATCGCGCTCGTTGTGGCAGGAGCTTGGCGATGCCATTCGCGGCAGCGATGCCGACTACACGAAGATCAGCGTAAACCGCGCGATCCTGCTGTTGGCAGTGCCGATGATTCTTGAGTTGGTGATGGAATCTACCTTCGCCATCGTCGATATCTACTTCGTCGGAAAGCTGGGCCCCTCCGCTGTCGCTACCGTCGGCCTGACTGAAACTTTCATGTTCCTTCTATATGCAATTGGTATGGGACTGGCGATGGCAGTCACCGCAATTGTCGCGCGCCGTATTGGTGAAAAGCGGCCTGAAGCAGCGGCTGAAACGGCAGTGCAAGCCATTCTCGTCGGTATCCTGGTCGCCCTGCCCTTTTCGTTGGCGGGTCTGTTCTATTCCAGAGAACTACTGGCGCTGATGGGCGCCGATGCCTGGGTGCTGGAAGAAGGCTATCGCTACACGCAGTGGATGCTCGGCGGCAATTTCGTCATCGTGTTGCTGTTCATCATCAATGCCATTTTTCGCGGTGCCGGCGATGCAGCGATTGCGATGCGGGTGTTGTGGATCGCCAATGGCATCAACATTCTGCTGAACCCCATGCTGATCTTTGGCTGGGGTCCATTGCCTGAACTGGGCGTGCAAGGCTCAGCGGTAGCGACCAACATCGGCCGCGGTGTTGGCGTGGCTGTGCAACTTTATTCGCTGTTCTACAGCGGTCGGCATTTGCGGGTTTCGCTGGCACAGGTAGCAGTGAAGCTGGATGTATTGCTCAACCTGATCAAGACCTCTCTCGGCGGCATCGGCCAGATGATTGTCGCGATGACCTCCTGGATATTCCTGATGCGGATACTGGCCGATATCGGCAGTGAGGCTGTGGCGGGCACCACGATCACGATACGCATCATGATGTTTACGCTGATGCCTGCCTGGGGCCTCTCAAATGCGGCTGCTACGCTCGTGGGTCAGAACCTTGGCGCCGGCCAACCCGATCGCGCCGAAGCAACAGTGTGGAAGATTGGCTGTTACAACATGATCTTCCTGATTGGCGTGTCGTTCCTCTACTGGTTCTTCAGCGAAGAACTGATTGCCATCTTCAGCACCGACGCCGCTGTCATCGCCATTGGCGCCGAATGGTTGCGCATCCTGTCGTACTCCTACTTCGTCTATGGCTGGTGGATGGTGTCAGTGCAAGCCTTCAACGGTGCCGGCGACACGCGCACGCCT
>JAZKEH010000286.1:0-935 GCA_040387155.1 Pseudomonadota bacterium
CGTTCCGTCATGGCAAAGGCATCTTCAATGACATAGACCGGAATGCCGTGGTTACACAACTGGAAGAAGCCGCATTCGGCAGCGGCTTGCCACAACTGGTCAGTGATCTCGGCACGCCGCGCAGCGAAGTCGCTGAGGTCGATCATCGGAATTTCGCGGCGCGAGACTTCGCTGCCGCGCCGGCCCAGTTTGGCTTCCAGTGCGAGTTCGGCCAGTGGCGCCGTCGTTGAAGTTTGCGTCATGGGTGGCTCAGGCTACGGGGAAGCGGTCTTTGTGGGTGGCGCGGATTTTTTGCAGGATGTGTTCACCCGCTGTCAGCGGCGGGAACTTGGCCGGCATGTCGGCGGTGATGCAACTGTCGAGCACCTTGACCGGCGTTTCAGTATCGGGATCGACAAACAGCGCCATTGAATAACGCTCCTGTCCGCTGATCTTCGGTTGCACGCGATGCAGCGTGGAGTGGTAACGACCATTGGTCCACGTCTCCAGCAAATCGCCGCAGTTGATGACGATGGCCTTAGGCACATAGTCGACACCTTTCCATATGCCATCGCGATCCAGCACTTCGAGACCGCCGACAGCGTCCTGGAACAGCAGCGTGATCAAACCATAATCCGTGTGAGCGCCCGCGCCGAGTTGCCCGCTGGTGACCTTGGTGGCATCCCAGGCAGGATAGTGCAGCAAACGCAGCGTGACGTTCTCGCCACCGTGATAACGAATAAAGAAATTGGTGTCGACATCCAGCGCCATGGCCAACACACGTTGCATGCGATAAGAGGCCTGCAACGCAGCACCGAAGAAATCCACCACAATGTCGCGAAACTGGTTATCGGGCCAGCGACCTTCGCTGACGGCCATCTTGATGACATTGCGCATCGTGAAGCTTTCCTTGATATCGGCCGGCTGGGTCGGGTCGAGGTTCTCTTCGCAGATGC
>JAZKEH010000286.1:945-1882 GCA_040387155.1 Pseudomonadota bacterium
CTGGTAGCCGAAGTTCTCGGTCGACGAAAGATAGGCGCTGCGTCTTTTTACCTCGGGGCCGGAATCGAAATATTTCTTGCTGGCGGCAAACACTGCCTCCACCTGTGACCACTCGATACCGAGATTGGTGACTGACATGAAGCCGATGTCCGTCATTACCGAATCGATACGGTCAGCCAGATAACGCAGCGACTGCGGATCGCGCTCGTCGTAACTTGAAAAATCAATCAGTGGAACACGCATGTAGATACCCCTCTTTTCTGTTCTAGAGATGGCCGAGCCAGCTCACCAGTTTCTGTCGTTCTTCATCCGTCATGCCGGTGATATTGCCGAGCGGCATGTACTTGGCCGCCACCACTTCCTTCGCCTTGTCGGCATGCAGCTTCACATCGGCCGGCGTCGCCAGTACGACGCCGAGCGGCGGTGCTGCAAAACCGGCGAAGCTTGGCGTGGTTGCATGACAGCTGATGCAGTGCGTACCGACCAATGTCATTGCATCGAGGTCAGTGATATCGGCCGCGGCAGTTTGCGCAGCTGATGTGCGTTGTCGGTCCCACGCGACAACGCCCATCAGCGCAGCAAACAGCAACGAACACACCACCAGGATGCCGGGTTTGTAGATGCCCTTGTGGCGCAAATTGAAGAACTGCCGCGCCGCCGCCGTGATGAGGCACACCGCAATCAGGATCAGCCAGTTGTAGCGATGGCCATAGAGGAACGGGTAATGATTGCTGACCATGCAGAACAACACCGGCAGCGTGAAGTAGTTGTTGTGCATCGACCGCATCTTCGCCATGCGCAGTGAGTCGGCGTTCGGTGGCAAACCGGCGTTGATGGCCTTCACGAAATCGCGCTGTGGTGGAATGATGCCGAAGAACACGTTCGCCACCATCAGTGTGCCGAGCAGAATTCCCATGTGGATGTAGGCAGCCCGGTC
>JAZKEH010000287.1:0-7552 GCA_040387155.1 Pseudomonadota bacterium
CGTCCGTGGCGGCCATTGGCCACGATGTGATTGCCGCACCGGCTCATGGCCAGGAAGTTGACAAACACGAGCGCAAAGCCAGCAAGCAGAAAGACTCCACCTCCATTCGCGTTGATATCGAGAAGATCGATGTGCTGCTGAACCTGGTTGGTGAAATGGTTATCAACCAGTCCATGCTGAACCAGCTGGCCCGCAACAAGAATGGCAAGAACAGCGCGATGGAACTCGAACAGGGTCTCGCACTGCTCGAACGCACCACGCGCGAACTGCAGGAAGCCGTGATGGAAATCCGCATGCTGCCAGTCAGCATGACGTTCAACCGCTTCCCGCGCCTGGTGTATGACCTGAGCGCGAAACTGAAGAAGAAAGTCGAACTGAAGATCACTGGCGAACAGACCGAACTCGACAAGACAGTACTCGAAAAAATCGGCGATCCGATTCTGCACCTTATCCGCAACTCGCTTGACCATGGCATCGAAAAGCCGGAAGACCGCGTTGCTGCCGGCAAGCCTGAGACCGGCGTCATTCATCTGAGCGCGTCACATGAAGGTGGCAGTGTTGTCATTCGTGTAACCGACGACGGTGCCGGCCTCAACAAGGAAAAGATCTTCCGCAAGGCGGTCGAGAAAAAACTGGTAAGCCCCGATGCCAAGATGACCGAGTCGGAAGTCAACGAACTGATCTTCCTGCCAGGCTTCTCCACCGCCGACGTCATTACCGATGTCTCCGGCCGTGGTGTAGGCATGGACGTGGTCCGTCGCAACATCGAAGAGATCGGCGGTCGCGTCGAAGTCTATTCCGAACGCGGCAAGGGCAGCAGCTTCATGATTACGCTGCCACTGACGCTGGCGATCCTGGATGGCCAGCTGGTGCGCGTTGCCAACGAAACCTACGTGCTGCCACTGCTCTCCATTGTTGAAACGGTGCAGGTCAAAGAAGACCGCCTCAACGTTATCAGCGGTGGTGAAGTGGTCTATCGCCTGCGCGGCAAGGCCGTGCCCGTCATCGACATGCGCACTGTCTGCCGTATCGCGGGTGTTGCCCCACTGGAAAGCTATACCAACAAACAGATCATCATCGTGGAATCCGATCGCAAGCAGGTCGGGCTCGTGGTCGACGAACTGCTCGACCAGCATCAAGTGGTCATCAAGAGTCTGGAAACCAACTTCGCCAAAGTACCCGGCATGTTGGGCGCCACCATTCTCGGCGACGGCACCGTGTCATTGATTCTCGATGTAACCACGCTCAGCAATGTGCTGTTCGGCGATAAAAAGCCGGAACGAATCGTCCACTAACCAATTACTGAAACAACCGCCAACTCTTCTGCGAGGAAGCAAAATGATCAAGCAAGAAAGCACCAGAGAAGAACTGAACCAGTACCTGACCTTCATCCTCGACGGTGAAGAGTATGGCGTGCCGATCCTGAAGGTGAACGGCATCCAGGGTTGGGAGCGCACGACACCGATCCCGAATGCGCCGAGCTATGTGCTTGGCATCATCAACCTGCGCGGCGAAGTAGTGCCGATCATTGATCTGCGCAAGCGCTTTGGTCTGAAGACTGTGCCGTACGACTCCCACACCGTAGTCATCGTTGTACGTCTTGAGCAGGAAGACAAGACGCGCACGATCGGGCTGGTGGTGGATGCAGTGGCCGATGTCTACGACATCAAGAAAGACCAGGTGCACAACACGCCTGACTTCGGCGGCAAGATCAACGACGACTTCGTACAAGGTCTTGGCATGATCAACGAGAAGCTGGTGATCCTGCTCGAGATCGACAACCTGATTGACTGGAAACGCATCCACGAGCGCGACAACAGCCCCGTGGAAGCCGGCGACAAACAGGCAGCATAAGCAGCACAACAACAGCGCATAGACGCGAATCGCAAGCGATCAATAGAGGACAGCAAAGTGGGCATTTTCAACAGATTTCTCGGCAAAGAAGAGTACAACAGCCTGGACCAGCAGTCGGCAGAAGTGATGCAGACCCTGAAGGCCGTCAATCGTGAGAAAGAACTGGCGACGCAGCGTCTGGCTGCCGCACTGGACGCCATGACTGGCGCCATGATTCTGGCCGATGAACAGCACATGGTTGTTCACGCCAACGCGGCCGCACTGAAACTGTTGCGCGCCAGCGAAGGCGAGCTGCGCACCGGTCTCAGCGGTTTCGCGGTAGACAAGGTTGTAGGCGGCAAACTGGAATCCCTGTACCCCTCGTCCATTCTGCAGCGCAGCGTGTTCGACATGCTGGCCGCCGCCCGCACCGACAGCCTGACGTTCGGCAGCCGCCATGTCCAACTGACCGCCAGCCCGGTGTTTGACAGCCAGCGCAAACGCCTCGGTACCGTCGTTGAATGGCAGGACTGCACTGACCAACAGCGCAAGAGCGAAGCCCAGAGCGCCGATCTGGCTGCAGTGCATGCAGCCAAAGACGCTGCGGTTACAAAGGCCAACGACGAAATCGATCAACAGCGCAAGGAACTCGAACGCATTGCCATCGCTGAGGTGCAACTGCAAAAGCTGGTCAGCGAAACAGTGGCTGCCGCGGCTGCGGGCGACCTGACCAAGCGCATTGATGCCAACAGCCTGCACGGCGTCTCTGCCCAGCTGGCCGGCGGTATCAACAAGCTGATGGGCAACATTGAAACAGTTATCGATGATGTCACCACCGTCGTTAACGAAATCGCCTGCGGTCGCCTCACCACCAAGATCACGCAGGACTATCACGGCAGCTTCGGCGTGCTGAAGAACGCGCTGAACGCCACCATCGACAAACTGGTTGCCGTCGTCACCGAGATCCAGGACACCGCGATTGGCGTCAAGGCCGGTGCTGTTGAAATCAACAGCAGCAACATCAACCTGAGCAGCCGTACCGAACAGCAGGCGGCCAGCCTGGAAGAAACCTCCGCTGCGATGGAAGAGATCACCACAACGGTTCAGCAGAACGCTGCCAACGCCATCCAGGCCAACAACCTGGCGCGCGGTGCGCGTGAGACTGCCGAGAACGGTGGCCAGGTCGTCAGCCGTGCAGTGGCGGCGATGCAGGCCATCAGCGAATCCAGCAACAAGATCAACGACATCATCGGTGTCATCGACGAGATCGCGTTCCAGACCAACCTGCTTGCCCTTAACGCTGCTGTTGAAGCCGCACGTGCCGGTGACCAGGGCCGCGGTTTCGCGGTTGTCGCCGACGAAGTCCGCAACCTGGCCGGTCGCAGCGCCAAGGCTGCCAAGGAAATCAAGGAACTGATCAAGGACAGCGGCGAGAAAGTGAAAGAAGGCTCGCTGCTCGTCAACAAATCCGGCTCGACGCTCGACGAGATCGTCACCGCCGTCAAGAAAGTGAACGACATCGTTGCCGAGATCTCGACTGCCAGTGATGAACAGGCCACTGGCCTGGATGAAATCAGCCGTGCAGTCAGTGAGATGGACGGTATGACGCAGCAGAACGCCGTGTTGGTTGAACAGGCCTCCGGCGCCAGCAAGTCGCTTGATAACCAGGCTGCTGCGCTGGAATCGATGATTGCCTTCTTCAACACGGGTATCGAAGCGCGGGCTCGCACCTATACCGCCGCGCCTGTTGCCCGCCAGGTCACGAAGGCGCCGGTACGTACGGTCGCACGCACTGTTGCACGCACCACTGCAAAAACGACGGGCCCGGTTGTCAGCCGCGCAGCGAAGAAACCGATAGTGGCCGCTGCCCGTCCGAAGAAAGTGACGCTGCCATCGGCAAGCAAACAGGAAGAAGAAGACAAAAACTGGGCCGAATTCTAGGAAACCGCTGCCATGCCGAAAGCAATAGCACGTTCGATAAAAGCGCCAACGCCGAAACCGAAACGCAGCAGCGCGCCGAAAGCCGGCGTTAGCAAGCAGACCAGCGTGAAGGCTCCAAGGCGGAAAGCTGTAGCAGCCTCCCAGGTTGAACTGAAGGTAGTGGACCTGGCCGAGAGTGAGCCGGTTGAACAAGCGCTGGTTGTGCAGGAGTTGGTGATACAGGAGTTGGGTGTACACGACCCGATTGAAGCAGCATCAAACGATAGCAGCCTGAGCGAGACCACTGAGGTAGCCAGCATGAAGAAAAACAGCAAAGCGCCGAAGAATGAACCCGCCAGAGTACAGCTGCCGGCACGCCTGCAGATCAACAATCTCGACGGGCTCTACGCCGAGCTCTGCAGCCTGGTCACCAGCAAGAAGCCTCACGTGATCATGGACGCCGGCGACATCAGCCTGGTGGACTCGGCCGGTGTGCAACTGCTGGTGGCCTTCTTCCGCAGCTTCCAGGCGGGTGGCGGCAAGATCGAATGGGACAACTACTCGGTACAGCTGTACCAGATGGCCGATGAACTCGGCATCTCCGGCCAGCTTGGTGGCTGACATGCACAAGAAACTGGCAATGCTGTGCGAACAACAGCTGAACGCCATCCTTGTCGAGTCGGATGTCACGTTCAACAAGATCATCAATTCGGCGACCACGTCGATGCGGCTGAGCAATCAGGCGCAGGCGGGCAGCAAGAATGGCGAACTCACCACCGAAATGCAGAAGCTGCTGGTGTGCCTGCAGTTCCATGACGAATTCAGCCAGCGGCTGAACCATGTCATCGAACTGTGCCGCTTGCTGGCTGAACAGAAAGAGCTTGGCGACGAAGCGGCTGAAGTCGATCCGCAGTTGCTGGAACGTGTGGCAGAGATATTCAGCGTAAGCGCGGAATTCTCAGTGCTGCAGAAGATTTTCCCCGAATACCAACACGAGAGCACGGACGCCGCTATCGAGCTGTTTTAGGGCGCCTGCGGGCTCTCTTGAGGTGTGCATGAATCAGGATGTATTGAACGGGTGTGAATTGCGGGCTTCCGAGTTCGCTGCACTCAGGGCACTGGTCTTCGAGAACACCGGCATATCGCTGGCAGACTCGAAGAAGGAACTGGTCAAGCGCCGTTTTTCGCCGCGTCTGCGCGAACTCGGTCTCGACAGCTTCACCGCCTACATTGATTACGTAAAGCAGAACTTCAGCCAGGAAAGCGGCCACTTCTGCAATGCGATCACAACCAACCTGACCTCGTTCTTTCGCGAGCAGCATCACTTCGACTTTCTGGAACAGGTCATTCTGCCGCAGTGGCAGAAGAACCCCCGCAAGAAGCTGCGACTGTGGTCGGCCGGTTGTTCAACAGGCCAGGAAGCCTACTGCCTGGCGCTGTCGATCCTCAAGCTGATTCCGGACGCACCGCAACGCGACATCAAGATTCTCGCCACTGACCTTGATGACAACTGCCTGCGCCGTGCGCGTGCTGGCTCCTATGAAGTCCGTGAGTTCGAAAAAGTGCCAACCGCGTTGATCAATGAACACTTCACCCGTTCCCACGTGATGGTGAAGAACATGCGCCGCGATGCCTACATGGCCAGCGATCGCCTGAAGTCGATGATCACGTTCAACAAGCTCAACCTGGTGCAGCAGTGGCCGATGCAGGGCCGCTTCGATGTCATCTTCTGTCGCAATGTCTTCATCTATTTCGACAAGCACACGCAGGAAAAGATCCTGCGCAACTTTGCTGCCTACCAGGCACCGGGCACCCATCTGTGCCTGGGGCATTCAGAAACGGTGGCCGCTGCCGCCTCCATCGGGTATCAGCTGATTGGCAAGACCACCTATCTGCGAACTCCCGGTTCGCAAGCGCAGGAGTCCCGATGAAGAACAGTGGCGTCAGCTTTCTCCACATCAAGAAGTACTACGACCGGGTCAACGACTGCCAGACCGCGAAAATATTGCCGGGCGAGTACTACGTTACCGACAAGGAAGAAATGATTACGACGGTGCTGGGCTCCTGTGTATCGGCCTGCATCTACGATCTGACCAACGGCCTCGGCGGCATGAACCACTTCATGCTGCCCGGCAACGACGCGGCCAACGATGCCGATGGCTCCACCCGCTATGGCTTGTTTGCGATGGAAAGTCTCGTCAACGAAATCCTGAAGCGCGGTTCCTTCAAGCGCGATCTGAAGGCGAAGCTGTTTGGCGGCGGCCAGATCATCGAGAACATGAGTGATGTGGGCCAGAAGAACATCCGCTTTGCGAAGAAATTTCTGATCTCTGAAGGTATTGCACTTGAGAGCCACGACCTCGGGCTGATCTTTCCGCGCAAGGTCAATTTCTTTCCGCTCAGCGGGCGTGTGATGGTGAAGCGCTTGCAGAGCCTGCATAACAACACGATCGAACAGCGCGAGAAGCAGTACATGATGACCCTGAACACCACGCCGGTTTCCGGCGACATCGACTTGTTCTGATGGAGGCGCTAATGACGAATACCAATAACAAGATAAAAGTGCTGATCATTGACGACTCGGCTGTCGTGCGAAAGCTGCTGACGCAGATTCTGTCGGCCGATCGTGGCATCGAAGTGGTGGGTACTGCGCATGACGCCTACATGGCGCGCGAGAAGATCAAGCTGCTGAAGCCCGACGTGCTGACGCTCGACGTTGAAATGCCGAAGATGGATGGCCTGACCTTCCTCAGCAACCTGATGCGCTTGCACCCGTTGCCGGTGGTGATGATTTCCACGCTGACCGAGAAGGGCGCCGAGATCACCTTGAATGCACTGGACCTGGGTGCTGTCGATTTTGTCAGCAAGCCCAAGATCGACTTCACCAACACGATTGCCGACTACGCCGAAGAAGTCATCATGAAGGTGAAGAACGCGGCGAGAGCCCGCGTGCGTGCACGTACTGGTACGGTTTGCGATGCAGCCCAGGCAGCATCAAAACCGCGCATGATGCGCACCGGCACCGATGCCAAGTACGTTATTGATGATGTGATGCCTTCTGCGATTGCGCGCCCTCACTTCCGTACCACTGACAAGATCATTGCCATTGGCGCTTCCACCGGTGGTACTGAAGCCATCCGCGAAGTGCTGCAACAGTTTCCGTCCAACATTCCGGGCATCGTTATCGCGCAGCACATCCCTGTGTCGTTCAGCAAAGCCTTTGCCGATCGCGTCAACTCGCACTGCGAGATCAAGGTGAGCGAAGCGCGTGACGGCGACCTGGTAATGCCGGGCCATGCCTTCATCGCCCCCGGCGATCGTCACCTGATGGTTGTACGCGACGGTGCGCGCTGGCGCTGCAAGTTGAGCGACGAAGTGCCAGTCAATCGTCACAAGCCGAGCGTGGATGTGTTGTTCCGTTCCGTTTCCCAAGCTGCGGGTCCCAACGCCCTCGGCGTAATCCTGACCGGCATGGGGCGCGATGGCGCGCAGGGTTTGAAAGACATGCAGGACGCCGGCGCCTTCACGATGGCGCAGGACGAAGCCAGCAGCGTCGTCTGGGGAATGCCCGGCTCCGCTGTCGAAATGGGTGCCGCCAAAGAAGTAGTGGGTCTCGACCGCATCAGCAATCGATTGATGCAGGTGCTTGCAGGTCAGTAGACAGAGTTTTTTGCGCCAGGCAATTGATCGGGCTGGAGGTGTGAGGTCGCAAACTATTGCCCTCCAGCCCGATCGAAAGCCGTTTTCTCCCTTCTTCTTTTAATTCGTATTGTTGGTCGCAGGCGGCGGGAGATATTTC
>JAZKEH010000288.1:0-9241 GCA_040387155.1 Pseudomonadota bacterium
CCTGCTGCATCACTATGCGGAAGAAAGTCCAAACCGCGGCGCCATCGTCGTCACGCTGCGCCAGTAGCCAAACCAACCAGACAGCGCGTCAGGAATCCAGCAGCTCGCGAATCTTGCGGGACAGATCCGCGCTGCGATACGGCTTCTGCACCAGGCTGTTGCTCCAGCGATTGGACGTGACGCGATTCTGGATCTTGGCGTAGCCGGTCGTGAACAACACCTTCAGGTCGGGCCGTAGCAGCAGCGCCGCTTCCGCCAGCTCAACGCCGTTGTAGGCACCTGGCATCACAACATCGGTGAACAACAGGTCGACCGGTTGCTCGCTGGCAAGAATCTCCAGTGCTTCTTCGCCACTGGTGCAGGCCAGCACCTTGTAGCCGAGATTCTGCAGGTTCATCGTCGATACCTTGACGATCTCCACTTCATCATCGACCAGCAAAATGGTTTCGTGGCCAACGGCCCGCACCGCCTGCGAACGCTGTTTGTCCTGCTCTTCCTCTGCTGCCGTCGCCTGCTCGGACTTCGGCAGATAGATCGTGAAACGCGAGCCGAGCCCTGGAATCGACTCGACAAAAATGACGCCCTTCGAACGCTTCACAAAACCGTAGACCATCGGCAGGCCAAGCCCGGTGCCCTTGTCGCCCGGCTTCGTCGTGTAATACGGCTCGAAAATTTTCTCCATCACTTCGCGCGACATGCCGATGCCGGTATCACTGACGCCAATCTCGACATAGTTGCCCGGCGGCACCTGCACATTGTTGCGGTACTCGGTCTGCTGGATGGCATGATTGCGCGTGGTGAACGTCAGCTTGCCACCTTCTGGCATCGCATCGCCGGCATTGATCGCGAGATTGATGATGGCGTCCTCGAAGTCGCCGGCATCGGCTTCCACTTGCCACAGTTTGTCGTGCAGATCCATCTGGACGGTGATCAGTGCTGTCAGGGACTTGCTGATCAGCACATTGATGCCCACCAACAGCTTGTTGAGGCTAAGCGCCTTGCCCTGAATTGGGGTTTGCTGTGAGAAGTTCAGCAAGCGGCGTGTCAGTACTGAACCGCGCAGCGATGCATTGCGGGCGTTCTCCAATTGCACGCGCACCGGATCATTGCGCGGCACCAGCATTTCGGCCAGTTCGAGATTACCGATGACAATACTGAGCAGGTTGTTGAAGTCGTGAGCGATACCGCCGCTGAGCTGACCGACCGCTTCCATCTTTTGCGCGCGTCGCAGCGAGTCTTCTGTCTGCTTCAGGCTGGTCAGGTCAGTGCTGACGCTGATGAACTCTTCGATGGTGCCCTTCTCATCCTTCAACGGCACTATCGTGGTATGCAGCCAGTAGATATTGCCATTGCGGGCCCGGTGACTGCTCTCGCCCTGCCACACAGAGCCGCCATGTACGCACGACCACAGGGTATGGTAATGATTTTCATCATGCAGGCCGGAGCGCAACTCACGCGGGTGCCTGCCCAGCAGTTCGGTACGCGAGTAACCGGCAAGTTCTGCGAACTTTTCGTTTACGTGAGTGAAGAAGCCGTTGATGTCGGTAATCGCCACCAGCGCATGCTGGTCAAGAATGTGGCGATGACTCTCGACTGACCGTAATGCACGCTGCATGCCGCTCTGCATTTCGGTGAGACCGGTGATGTCCTGCAGGATGCCCTCGACACTGGTGACCTTGTCGCCTTCCATCACCGGAAAGGCGATGGAGCGCACCCACTTGCGATTGCCCTTCGCTGTTATCAATGGCGTTGTCAGCGAAATCGGTGTACCGGCGCGTGCCTGCTCCATGCCCCGGAGTACATTGGGCAGCTCTTCTGGCGGGATGAAATTTTCGATGGCTTTGGTACTGACCGGCGCATCGCGTGCGAGCTCATGAATACTGTACATCTCGTCAGTCCATTGCATGTTGCCCGTCGTCATGTCGAGAAACCAGCCACCCACCTGCGCAATATGCTCGGTACGCTTCAGCAGTTTTTCACTTTGCTCCAACGCCATTATCGAACGCGTAACTTCGGTACGATCGCGACCGGTGACGACGACGCCAACGATGGTGCCATCGCTATGCCGATGCGGGTGATAGCGCAGTTCGAGATAGAGGTTGCCCTTGTCGGGCACGTCGATCCAGCTTTCAAAATGCGAATGCTCACCTTGCAGCGCTGCCAGCAGCGACGGCTTGACGACAGCGTTGTAATGTTCCGGCGCATGCGCGAAGAGAGATTCGATGGAACGGCCGGGGAAGGACGCCTTCGGCTGATTGAAGATGTTGCAATAGGAGGTATTCGCGGCGATGTAGCAGAGGTTGGCATCAAGCAAGGCAAGCATGTCGCTGGTGAAATCCAGCAAGCTCGCAAGATCATTCGCCAGCTCGCTTGCCTGGCTGCCTGAAAGCGACCCGTTGTCAATTGCAGGTCTGTTACCCATTGCAATCCCCGGACAGGCTCTGTGACCTGTTCTCTGAATACGGTTACAGCATCTCTGGTAATCCGCAGTAAAGCAACTCAAACTAGACCGACCGGCATCACGCAGTACAGGCTATTTGCAAGGTCACATGGATAACCACTTCTCCACCGCGCCCACACCCCAACCTTTTTCAGTGCAACCGGGTCACTTCGGCCTGCTGATGTCTGACCTGCGCGGCTTTACTGCGCTGACCACCCAATATCCCATCGACAAACTGGCGCCTTTTCTTGACCTGTATTTTCGCCGCATGACCGAAATCATCGGCCGTCATGGCGGTGTGGTCGACAAGTTCATGGGCGATTCAATTTTTGCCCTCTTCAGCGAAGAACGTTTTGGCGGCAGCGCCGGGGTCGCGGCTGCGCCATCCGCCCGCGCAGCCGAGGCACTGCTGTCCTGCGCCATTGACATGCAGCTTGCCATGGATGAGGTCAATCAATTCGGTGCATCGCTGGGATTGCCCGACATCTACATGGGCATCGGCATCAATGCCGGCAACATCGTCAACTGCACGCTTGGTTCAGGCATTTACCAGGAGCAGACCGTGCTCGGCGATCCCGTCAATCTGGTGGCACGTATGGCAGCGTTCGCGCTGCGTGGCCAGGTGCTGGTGAGCCCTGCAGTCTATGAAGCCGTCAAAGACCAGGTCGAACTCGGCTCCAGTTTCAAGGTCATGATCAAGGGCCGCAAATTACCGATACTTGTGCATGAGCTGCATGCCTTGTTGCATCCGGTGCCGAAAACGATACCGCTGAGGGAAAACCGCAAGGGCCCGCGCGTTGAAGTGCTGCTGCCCATCACCTACCACGTGATCGAAGATCAGCGGGTCCGTAATACGGCGATCAAGGCCGACATCACCGACTTGTCGTATGGCGGCATGCGTATTCTCACGCCACAACAACACCAGGTGCTGGATGAGATCAAAATTGTGATTCCATTCGGTATCGGTGGCGGCACGACAACCAGCGGTGATGTTTACGCCAAGGTGCTGACCTGTACGCGTGAAGACGGCAGTGAATACTGTCTTTCTACCGAATTCAGTTATCTCGACGAATCGACCCGCAAGGCGATACGCAGCCTGGTGGATCATCTTGCCTGAGCCCGCCTGCGGGAGGCACAGGTTTCAACAAGGGAATTGAAGGAACCGCGGCCCTGCCGCTGAGGACTGTGTATGTGGAAGGTACTGCAAGCGATGGTCCTGTTTGCAACAGCCGGCGTCATCTTCTCGACCAGCCTGCTGGAAGACCTTGGCTTTGAGGCCAATCCCCTGCTGATTTGTGCGATGGGTCTCGGCATCACGACCATGCTGATGCACCGCTCAATTGCATCGCTGGTGGTGATGGTGCTGTTTGCAATCATGATGCGCCTGCCGGATACAACGCTGGAAGGCTATAACCTGGACCGTCAGGTATTGCTGGCTTTTGGCATCGCGCTGTTGTGCCTGCCCTGGATCCAGCGCTATTACGGCAAGGGTTCCTAGCAAGGATTTCCCAACACCCTTCCTAGCGTCGCAATCCCACGCCGGGCAAATGCCGCCCCAACGTCTTGTTCAGCAAACTCATCAGAATCGGCTTGGCCATGATGTCGTTCATGCCGGATTCAAAACAGCGCTCGCTGTATTCCTCCGGTGAACCCGTCACCGCAATGATCAGCGATGGCTGCAGCGCACCGGTGTCGATTTCGGTCTGGCGTATCAGCCGCGCCAGCGAGAATCCGTCCAGCATGGGCATGGCGCAGTCAGTCAGCACAATGTCGTGCTGGTGCTTGCACCAGCTGGCATAACCTTCCTTGCCGTTGCGCGCCACTTCGGCCAGCAACCCTATCGTTTCCAGCTGCGCCACCAGCAATTGCGTATTCGCTGCGTTGTCGTCCACCACCAGCACCTTGAACTGATGCGCTTGTCGTTGCGCGTCATTGGCAGCCTCACCCTGGTTTTCTGCGGGCGGCGTCAGCGCCACCTTGCCCCCGTGTGCTTCCAGCGCACGTCCCACCTTCGTCAGCACTTCCTCGCGCAGAAAGGGCTTGCTGATGAAGTCATTGGCGCCGATCGACAACAGGCGTTCGCGCTCACCTTCAAAGGCATTCGCGGTAATCGCAATAATCGGCATCTGGGCGATAGTTGGGTCCTTGCGAATTTCAATGATGGCTTCATCACCGGCCACCATCGGCATGCGGATGTCCATCAGCACCAGCGAAGGTTGCCACACGCGGATCATGACGATGGCATCTCTCGCGTTGCTGGCTTCGCGGATTTCGAAACCTCGTTCACCGAGTATGCGTTGCAGCAGGCGGCGGTTGCTGTCGATATCGTCCACGATCAGGATGCGGCGCGACAGCATGACGGGTGAGGACAACGGCTGCGCTGCAGTCTTGTCACTGTCAACAGCAGGCGGCGCCAGATCAACCGGAATTGTCACGGTGAAACTGCTGCCTTCCTCCGGCCGGCTGCTGACATCAAGCCGTCCGTCCATCTGCGTGACAATATCCTTGCAGATCGCCAGACCAAGACCGAAGCCTTCATCGGAGAAGCTATGGTTGCCGGTTTGCTCAAACACGTTGAAGATCAGCCCGAGATGTTCCGGCTTGATGCCTACGCCAGTATCGGTGACAACGATCATCAGCAAACCCTGACCGGGCTCTTTGTCAGCCATGTATTCCACGCACAGACCCACCTCGCCTGCTGTCGTGAACTTGAACGCGTTCGACAGCAGATTCATGCAGATCTGGCGAATGGCCTTCGGGTCGAGATAGACCTGCGGCGGCAACGCCTCGATATTGGGCACAAACTGCACACCGTCGCGCACGATGCGCGCCTGGTAATACTGCGAAATTTCGCGGAACAGCGCATTCGGATTGACGTTCTCGCGCCGGATCTGGAAGTGGCCCGACTGCACGCGACTGAGATTCAGAATGTCGTCGATCAGCGACAACAGATGCTGGCCGCTGCTGTTGATGATCTCAAGACTCTCCTTCTGCCTGTCTTCCAGCCGTGCGTCATCCAGCAGCAACTGTGAAAAACCGAGGATGGCATTCATTGGCGTGCGGATCTCGTGCGAGATATTGGTCAGGAAGGAGCTCTTGGCCTTGCTGGCCTGGATCGCCACTTCCTTTGCCTGTTCTGACGTTGCAATCGCCTGTTCGAGCTGTGCCTGTCGCAGTTTGGCGTCGGTAATGTCGATGTCGATGCCGACCAGCTTGGCGGCATTGTCCTGGTCGAGATTGGCAATGACCTTGCCGCGGCTGGACACCCATATCCACGAGCCATTGTTGCGCCGCAAGCGATGTTCGTTGCTGAAATCGACTGTCTCGCCGTGTTCAAGCGCCTTCATCGCCGCGATGAACCTGCCGATATCGTCGGGATGCATGTACTGCATGACTTCCTGCGTTGTCATGCGCAGCTCCTGCGCGGGCAAGCCAAGCATGCGTGCCCAATGCGCCGACATGCAGATTTCGTTGACGCGAAAGTCTACTTCCCAGGCACCCGAGTTGGCGTATTCCAGCGCCAGCAGCCAGCGTGCCTGCATGCCTTGCAGCTTGTTGGACGCTTCCTGCCGGATCTGACGCAGTGCCCAATCGAGATCCTGCTGCAGGTCGTCGTAGGCCATCAGGATGAAGGCGTAGTTCAGCAAGCCGATCAACACGGTAGTGAACAACAACAGCAACGTGAAGAACTCGGCGCTGATCGCATTGCCCGTCAGCACATAGACAAAGTTTCCCAGGTAATAAAAACCTTCGACGAGGAACAGCAGTGCGCAGGCAAAGAACGGCTTCTGCAGCTGGTTTTTGCTGTTCTTCAGCATCAGCCAGGCGGCGGCGAGCGCCGTCACGCCGTCTGCCAGAAAGACGGTTTGTGCGCCTGCCAGCGGCACGAAGTGAATGAAATGGAAATAGCAGGAACTGATCAGCGCCAGCAGGCCGACCGCCAGCGTAGTATTGATGAATGGTGGCAGCAGCAGTTTTACCCGCACGGCATTGAGGAACAGCATGCCGCTTACCACGAGGCTGGTTTCCACCAGCACTCCCAGGATCGGGAACGGCAAGGCGCTGCGAAAGATCGTGCCCAGCAGCGCGAGCGAATACAGCAGAATACCGGCTATCCACCAGGCAGCATTGGACTTGAAGTTCTTGAAACGCCAGAACGCAAAGAGGCCGACCAGTGTGACCAGCACCATGATCAGCGCACACAGTCGTATTGTTGAAATGTCCAGGCTAAACATGGAGGTGGCGGCCAACCCTGAAGAACTGCTTCCGAATATTCCTACTTCGACCGTTGGCAGGAAAAGTGAAGCAGTATTTTCAGCAGAACTGGCAGATTCGGCACAACCTCGGCTCGCCTATAGCAGCGGCAAACGGACCACGACAATCACGCCTTCTTCGCCAATCAGGTTTTCGGCGTAGATATAGCCGCCGTGGAACTCGGTAATCAGCCGCGCAATATGGAGACCCAAGCCCAGATGCGGCAGGCTTTTCCTGCCCTCCGGTCGCACTGACACCATGGAATCGAAGATCCGATCCTTCATGGCGGGATCAAGGAAAGGACCACTGTTGCTGACGGTCAGCACAGCCTCACCGGAGTCTTCGCGACAACTGATGCGGATCGGATGATCCGGTTTGGAAAACTCAACCGCATTGGCGACCACCTTGTCCATCAACTGCACCAGATGTTCGGCGCTGCCAGCGATCATGACGGGTTTGCGGGCAAGCTCGGCCTCGAAGCGCGACGACGGATAGATCTGGCGATACTGGTCAACGCAAGCAGCGATCACCTGCTCCAGCGCAGTGGGCTCCTTCTCAGTGCCCTGCAGTATCTGTTCGAGACGCGTTGCCTCGCTCATGTTGGTCAGGATCAGGTTCAAGCGGCTGATGCCCTCCTCCGCCCGCTGGATGTACAACTCGGCCTCGTCATCGCTGTGCGCCAGCATGCGCAGGTTTTCCAGCGATGAGCGCACGACAGTGACCGGCGTGCGCAGTTCATGCGACAGCCGTGCCGTGAGGTTTTCCAGATACTGGTTGTAGTGGCCCAATCGCTCCATCATGTTGGCAATGCTGCGTGAGAGGTCGCCGATTTCGTCACTGCTGCGCGATGCCACGAACGCCTTGTTGAGGCGCCCCTGCTCATCAATGCTGTGTTCGGCGGCATCACGCAGGACCCGAATGCGGGCCGACAGATTGCCGGCGAACACCAACAGCACCGTCAGCGTCAGCACCATGATCGCGAGCATGGCATCGAACAGTGAAGCCAACGACTGGTTGCGGGCACTGCGCAGGCCGTCGAGATTCTGGTCGACGACTACCGCCCCCAACACCGCCCCATTGGCGCTGATCGGCCACGCCGCTTCCAGCGTGCGGCGCGTGGTGTCGCTGTCGCTGCGATAGCCGGTCTGGGCGGCACCGCCGAGCGCAGCCAGCAACTGGGGGCTTTCCTCGGCCGTGCTCAGTAACTGCAACTCGCGGCTGCGTTCGTCAATCCAGTTCAACAGGCCGTCATAGAGCGGGTGCAGCAGGCGGGTGCGCAACCAGTACATCGCCCCTTCACTGTCCTCTGCCGTAGTCGAATCCAGCAGTAGCCCGGTGGCATTGACGATGTCACCACTCTCATACAGAAGGCGCTGGCCGCGATCGAACACGCGCACGCGGAAATTGGCAATGCTGTGGGCGGCCAGCAATTGTTCCAGCTCACTGGCAGGCCGCTGCAACTGTGCGGCATCGGCTTCCATGTCGCCCGATGCGACGATGGCGGCCAGCGCGCGCGTGCCAATGTCATCCACATCCTCTACTGCCAGCGCCAGCCAACGCTCCGCCAATGCCAACGGCAGTTTCAGTTCGTAGTCATAGCCTTCCGGCGTTTCGGTATAGCGGCCGCTGATGCGCGCTTCGACGTTGTAGCCACGCAGGTCGCGACTGTCGTCGCCTTCGTGCCAGGCCTGTACTTCGCCGCCACGGCGCGGACTCAGGCGATACCGACTCGCCACGCCGTCACGTGAGACCGTCGACAGAATCAACGCATCGGCGCCTTCAAGCTGCAGACGCTCGGATTCCGGCGTGATGACGTCACGATCGACGGCACGGACATACAGGTACAGGTTGTCATCCACCTCACCGACCAGCAAACGCAGCTCCAGTGGATCACCGCCACGATTGCGGCCGCGAAAACTGGTGTAGGCATTGTCGGCATAGGGCGTACTGCTGCCTTCGTGCAAGGCCTGCTCATACTGGCGGAAATCACGCCAGTCATTCAGCGAGCCATCGGTAACGGACGGCTCGAACGGCAACGGATACACATAGAGGCGGTTGCGTGCTGCTGCACTCACTGCATTGGCAGAATTGAACAGCCGCGGCCTGTCATTCAAGGTCAGCGCCAGTGCCTGCGCCGTGTTGGCCACCATTTGCTCCTGGCCGCGCTGCAGCGTGGTTTCCATCTCCTGGATGTAGTGATAGCCGAACCACGGCAACAGCAACAGCAGCGACGACAGCAACAACAGCTTGCTGCGCAGCCCCGGCCGCAGTGAGTCGAACTTCATCATGCCTTGGTACCCGGCAGGTTCCAGCGATAGCCCATGCCATAGACCGTGTCGATGCAATCAAAGTCCTTGTCGACCTGGATGAATTTCTTGCGCATGCGCTTCACGTGCGAGGTGATGGTGCTGTTATCGACATAGATCTTCGACTCCTGCATCAACGCATCCCGGCTTTTGACATGCCCCGGATATTTGACGAGCGCATGCAGCATCCAGAATTCCGTCACCGTCAGCAGCACCACCAGATTTTTCCAGCTCACTGTCA
>JAZKEH010000288.1:9251-11960 GCA_040387155.1 Pseudomonadota bacterium
CCAGATCGCCGCGCACCAACTGATTCTCCGGCGCCTCCGGCTGCTCCATCGCATCCTGCCGGCGAAACAACGCCGCTATTCGCGCCAGCAAATGCGGCATGCTGATGTCCTTCGTCAGGTAATCATCCGCCCCCATCCGCAAACCACTGACCGTATCAAAATCATTGTCACGTGCTGTCAGAAAAATGATCGGCAAGGTTTCTGACAGGGACCGCAGCGATTGGCACAGCAAAAAACCACCGTCGATTTCATTCTCCAACCCGATATCAATCACCGCCAAATCAGGCAATCGTGTTTCGAACGCCGCCTGCGCCTTCTTTCTGTTCGGATACGTACTGACTTCATATCCCTGCTTGCGTAGAACGCTGGCGTAGTTCTCCCTGATGGCTGCTTCGTCTTCAACAATCGCAATCCTGCGCGTCATGGTCTTTTTGAATCCTGCTCAATATCCAAAGGCTTTGCCCAGGTGTCTGCTTATGAAACCGTGCGCCGCAGAGAGCGGCGCCCGAGCCCCCATGGATGGGTTCACGGCGTGTTTCAGAAGTAGACACCTGGGCAAAGCCCTGCTCTGAAACGAGGCGGCGAAGCGAAATATAGCCCAAAAGACACCCCCAGAGCGGGCTTGGGGAGAGTTGCCAGAATTTCGCCACTATTGATCAGAACAGAGCCCGTTTTGCTCCTTAGGATTGCACCAGTCGGCATGTTGAATACACATCACCGCAGCAAGCCGCTACGGCCCACATCTCAAGGAGCCCGACCGATGAAACACCCGATCCAGTCCAGCCTGATTGCCATCGCCTGCAGCCTCGCCCTGCTGGCCGCCCCCGCCCAAGCCACCGAAGAAGGCCTGGACACCTCCACGACGAAGGAATCCCTCGGCGCGGTATCCGGCTTTTTGGTGGGTGGAGCACTGGGTGGTCCTGCTGGCGCTCTCGCCGCCAGTCTGGCTGGCAGCTGGGTCGGTGAGCAGGTCACCATCCGCAAGAACTATCGGGCGATTGCTGCCCAATTGGAAGCCTCTGAAGCAAAACTGGCGTCTCTGGAATCCACCAACGCCGCGATGCAGATGCAGCAGATGTCGCTGCAGAAACGTTTGCAGGAGCGCGAACTGCTCGCCTCCACCGAAGCGCCGGTAGCCCGCCCGGTCGACTGCTGCGAACAGAGCGAAGTGGTAATGCACTTCCGCACCAACTCCAGCAACCTTGAACCGCATTATCAAACCGCATTGCTGCGCTTTATCGAATACAGCAAGGCGCATCCGCAGATGGTTGTTGAGATCACTGGCCATGCCGATCGTCGTGGTGACACCACCGCCAACCTGCTGCTGTCGCAGCATCGCGTCGAAACTGTGCTGCAGAGCCTGCGCAAGCAAGGCCTCAGCGCCGCCACTTACCAGACCGTCGCCTTCGGTGAGCAGGAACCGCTTACTGCCATCGACCAGATGGAAAACAATTTCTTTGATCGCCGCGTAGTGCTGCGGTTGAAAGAAGCCAACCCGTCAATGCTGAGCAGTACCGGCCATTGATTCGATCCCCCGCTGACGCTGCCTGCCAGGACGGGGGCAGCGGAAGCACTCTCTACCAGTTCAACCACCAATTTTCACCAACAGGTTCATCAACAAGGTTTCAAGCAAGTTCAAAAGGAGTATTCCGATGATTCATGAACTCAATCTGATCAGTGGCAACCGCACCACTTCTTCCGCCTCACTTACCCCGTGGCTGCTGATGAAGCAGTTCGACCTGCGTTTCAACGAAATCAGGATCGATCTGTTCCGCGACGATGCCATCGAAAAACTCGGCTGGTTCTCGCCGTCGTTGAAGGTGCCGGTGCTGATCCATCATGACATCAAGGTGTGGGATGCCCTCCCCATCTGCGAATACCTCAGTGAAACCTTTCTGGAAGACCGCGGCTGGCCGACCAATCAGAAAAAGCGTGCTGCGGCGCGCTCTGTCTGCGCTGAACTGCATGGCGACTTCCTCGCCTTCAAACAGCAGTGGCCAATGCATTGCCATCTGCGGTTGCCGGCACGCATGGATGCGGCGCTTGAGCGTGACATTGCACGACTGGATTCGATCATGAGCTGCTGCCGTCGCAAGTATGGTGATGGTGGCCAGTATCTGTTCGGCCAGTTCAGCATTGTGGATGCGTTCATGGCGCCTTATGCGATTGCGCTGGATTGCCACGGTGCGCAGTTGACTGAGGCGGCTGATGACTACGTGCAGTTGCTGTTGCGAAACATGAACGCGCTGGAGTGGTTGTATGAGGCGCAGGTGGAATTGAATACGGTGAGATTTGCGAAAGCAGGATAGTTACATGGGGCTTTTTGTTTAATGGGGCTTTCTATTAATGGGGCTTGGCCCGGCTTCCTATGGCCGGGCATTTTTTCCTCTTACACGTACAACGGAGTGACAATGAATACGCAGATGCAAAGCAGGAATTCGGTGAGCATTACTGAGCTGAAGGCCAATCCGATCAAAGCAGTGACAAGTGGGTTGGGGTCACCGATTGCAGTGATGAACAGGAGTACGCCGGTGTTTTATTGTGTGCCGGCGAGTACGTATCGGAAGTTGATGGAGACGATTGCGGAGTTGGAGTCGTTGGTGGCTACGATGGAGCCAAGGAAGTTGTAACGCATTTGCCTTTGACTTTAAATCATTGGCGGAAGTATTTGTGCTCAGAGCCTGGCCCAGGGAGGGGACGGGCTTCTGG
>JAZKEH010000289.1:0-791 GCA_040387155.1 Pseudomonadota bacterium
AGGGACAAGGCTGGGGATGTCGTCGAGATGATCGTCTGTGTTCTGTGTCATGGGCACAAATTATACGGAAAAAAGCTGGTTGATGAAGTGGTTTTTCGCAGACTTTCCAAGCAATTACTGCCGCTATCCAAGTGAAATGCTCCTCTGTTAGCCTCTGTGCCGATAATTGTTACGAAACCGACATCCATGAAGATATGCGTTGTTACCAGCCAATATGGGGATTTCTGGAGCGGGCTGGGCACCTATGCCACCAACCTCATCAACGGACTGGCCGCCGCCGGCCACACGGTGAGCGTTATCTGCCCGGGCGCGGATCGCAGCAAAGCGCCCCCTACTGTCAATTTCCTGGACAGCTCAAGCATTACCGTCAAACCCCACATGAGCAGTTGGCTGATGATTGCCTGGCAGGCGAATCGGCTGGTGCAAAGGCTACTGGCCAAACAGAAGTTTGACGTCGTGCACTTCGCTGACGCCCGCGAAGCGCTGTTCTGTCGCAGCAGCAAGGCCCTGATCGTTGGCATGATGAATGACTACTACTTCGTCGAAGCCGTCAAAAATCCGCTTTATTACCACCGCTATTACACCGACTGGTTACCACGCTGGCTGTTCTACAACCTGTCCCGCCTGATTGAACGCCATGCGATTCGCTCACTCCCGCTCGTGCTGACCAATACTGATTATGTGACCCACTCCCTGATAAAAAATTACGGCGCCAGCCCAAAAAAAGTCCATACGGTGTACTACGGATTGGGTGCTCCTTTAGCAAGTGAAAACGTCAACAAAGCTGAGCC
>JAZKEH010000289.1:801-2319 GCA_040387155.1 Pseudomonadota bacterium
GCGATGGAGCATGTCGTCAAACGCTACCCAACGGCGTTATTACATGTCGTGGGCAAGGACTCCAAGCAACAAGCAATGGAATGGGCCGCCAACCAGGCAGGTCTTGCCAACAATGTGCGGTTCTACGGCGGCATGGAGAACAGCAAGCTGCAGGCGTTGTATTCACGCGCCGATATGTTTGCGATGCCCTCCCTGATTGAAGGTTTCGGTCTGGTGTTTCTGGAAGCAATGGCAGCCGGCACCCCGGTAATCGGTGGCCTGTGCGGCGGCACACCAGAACTGATACGCGACGGGGAAAACGGTTTCGTGGTGGCACCGGACCAACCTGAAGTGCTGGCCGAGCGCATCATGCAATTGACAGCCGATGCCGGCTTGCGAGAACGCTTTGCTCACGCGGGCAAGGTCAGCTACAGCGAGTACTCGATCGAACGCATGATCAACCGGACCATTGCACTTTTCGAGCAGTTCAAACTGCCTTCATGACGGCCGCGGGGAAGCCAGGCGAGCGACGTTGCGCCACAACAACAGCACCAGCACTATCGCCCCAATGGACAACACGCGGTACAGCACCGCTATCAGGCTCGCCACTTCGAGTGGAACCCCTGACAGACTGACAATGTAGGCCCAGGTAATTTCGCGTACGCCGACGCCTCCAGGCACCATTGAAACAAGACCCGTCACAAACCCGGTGGTAATGGCAACAATGCACAGGAACAGGCTGGCCGAACTGGTAGCGTCCTCTGCATTCAGCATGCAGTAGAAACCAAGCCCCGCTACCACCCAGATGCCGGCAGTGGTGATCAGCACTTCCAGCAACTTGCCGGAACGGGTAATCACCTTCAGTTGTTCCATGACGTCGCGCAGAAACTGGCTGCAGCGGAGCGCAACAACACCGCCAATGAGCGCTACAAACAGCAACAGCAATAACGTTGTGGTCATTGCAGGCATGTCTTTCAACACCAGGCCCGGGCTGTCGGCAACCAGATAGAAAATAATACCCATCAGCACAGCAAAGCCCAGATCGAAGGCAATTTCACTCAGGATGCCTGCGATCGAACGCGAGGCGTTGATGCCGTCCGCCTTCATCATGCCCACCTTCGCCCCAATGCCGAGCCCCTGGATCATCGAGGCATAGTTGAGCAGGAAACTCACCATGATGGTTTCGAAAACTTTCAGGAAGGACAAATGGGCGGCGACCAGAATCTGGTATCTTCGCGCGGCGAACAGGAAGTTGAGAATGATGGTGAGCAGAGTTGCCAGCATCCACAGCGGTGACAAATTGCGCACGACATCGACAAATGTGCTGACACCGAGCCTGGCCAGTACCACTATCAACAGCAGCACGGCGGCTACCAGCATGACTGGTCGCAGATAAGTAAGGGCTTTGCCAAAAAAACTGTTCATGACAATGTGTGCGACGACCTTGGTAGAAAGCGGCAATACAGCGGGCAAAAGAACGAGAGAAAAGACAGTGGGAGCACTCGGGCAAGCAGATGAACTGCCTGCCTTGATGATATC
>JAZKEH010000290.1:0-241 GCA_040387155.1 Pseudomonadota bacterium
ACCACGGCAGTCGTGACTGAGCACGGTGCAAAGTTTTTGCTGAATCTGTCGGACTACCTTGATACCGGCCTGTTTCTCGATCACCGCCCCACCCGCCAACTGGTGCGCGCACAAAGCCGTGATCTGCAGGTGCTGAACCTGTTCGCCTATACCGGCTCGTTTTCAGTGAATGCTGCGCTGGGCGGCGCCAGTCGCGTGATTACCGTCGACATGTCCAACACCTATCTCGACTGGGCCAGGG
>JAZKEH010000290.1:269-10130 GCA_040387155.1 Pseudomonadota bacterium
ATTTCCGTCTGAACAACCTGCCGGTGCAGAACGCGGATTTCATCGCGGCGGATGTAATGGCGTGGTTGCCGACGGTGCGCGCCGCCAGCATGGATCTGATCGTGTGCGACCCGCCGACGTTCAGCAACAGCAAGAAGATGCAGGGCGTGTTTGACGTGCAGCGCGATCATCCGGCGCTGCTGAATGCCTGTCTGCGCGCACTGAAGCCGGGGGGCGCGCTTTACTTCAGCACCAACAACCGCAAGTTCCGTCTTTACGACCTGCATATCGACACGCAGGACATCAAGGACCTTACCCGCCAAACCACCGGCTTCGATTTTGAAGGCAAGCTGGATCGTCAGTGCTTTCTGCTGCGGCCCGGCGCGATGTCGGTGAAGACACCAGCCAAGGCATCGCCCTGGCCGCAGGACTGAAAGCACCGCCATCACGCACTACAACTGCGGCGTTTTTTTCTTGGGAATGGTAATGACGACCTTGTCACCCTGGGTCTCGTTCTTCACGCCCAGTGGATCCACATCCTCCGGCAGTTGCAGCGTGCGGGCGAACTGGCGCGTTTGCGTACTGCGGAAGCCGCCGCCATTGTTCTGACCGTCCTGCTCCACCGTCACCTTGCCCTCGATTGTCAGGTTGTTGCCCTGCGTCGAGGTGCTGATCTCCACATTGCTGCCCTGCGGAATACTGATGCTGACCTGGTAGTTGTCGGACGTTTCCGTGAAGTCAAAGTCGGGCTCGCCGCCAAAGCCCATGCTGCTGCCAAACCCGAGGCCACCCTGGAACGGGTCCATGTCAAACAGTGATGAGCCATTCGGATCCATCCCAAAGTTACCCATGCCAAAACCGGACATCAGATCCTGCATGTGCTGATGCATCTGTTGTTGCATGCGCTGCATTTCTGCGAAGGGATCCTGACCACCCCACAACGGATCCGCAGGCGGCGAGCTGGGCGGCGCAGTTGGCGCACTGCTTGTTGGTGGCACGGGTGTGGCCTGCGCTACCTGCTGTTGCAGTTGTTGTTGCAGCTCTGTCACCTGCTGTTGCAATTGCTGCGTGTTCCAGCTCTGCCAGCCAACTAATCCGAGCGCTGCAACTGCCGCAACGCCGGTAATTACCGCAATTTTTCGGTCTTGCATAAAGAAACCTCCACATTGAAAACCATTGATGGGCAATGAGACCGCAGCAGAAATTGCACGGCAATTGCTACGACCCGGAAGTTTTTTCGTAGTGGCACTTACGCTTTTTTCAATGCCGATGGCGACGAAGCCAACAGCCACAAGGGTTCTGCACAACTGGCACACCGGTTGCATTTCCGTTCCCACTTCCGACATTGCGGGAACCATCTCTCCGCAATGGCGAAAGGTCCAACATCCAATGGAGACCAACATGTGTTGGCGCTCTTTTTAGCAGTTAATTTGGAGGTTTTTATGAAATTGCATCCCACCCGTTCGAAACTCGCAGCAGCCATGTTTGCCCTAAGCTTCGCGGCCGGCACAGCTATGGCGCAGGACACACCAACCCGCGCAGATCCAGCACCAGCGCCGCGTGCCGCTCCAGCGACGCCAGCTACACCAGCGTCTCCAGCGACACCCGCCAAACCCGTTGCCAAAACCCAGGCGGGTGCAGTCAGCACCGCAGCGTTGACCGACGGCCAGATTCTTAACGTAGTGAAAACGTTGAACGACGCCGGCATTGAGCAGGCCAACGAAGCTATCGACCAGGCCGAGAGCGCGGAGGTCAAGCAATTGGCCGAGGCCATCAAAGCCGACCACGAAGCCTCCAACGACCAGATCGAAAAATTGCTGGACGGTCCGCTTGATCTCGACGAAAGCGAGTTGAGCGAGTCGCTGGCAGCTACCACTGAGAAAACCCATGAACGGCTGCAAGATCTGGAAGGCGCTGAGTACGACTGTGCCTACCTGCAGCATACGGCGGATACCCACAAGTCTGCCGCTGCCACTGTTACCAGCCAGCTCAGCACAAGCGCGAAAGATCCGGCTGTTAAACAGTTCGTCACCGGTCTGGCATCAAAACATCAGGGCCACGAGAAACAGGTAAAGACCAGTCTCGGCAAGATGCCTGCGTGTAGCTCACTCTCGAAGCGATGAGTCTCGGTGACTCTGTAGCGCACTCTCTATGCAGAGTTAACCTACTTCAGAGTTAACGTTCCGATTCAAGTCAGGACCTAAGTTCAACACTAGGTCCTGACTTTGAATTTAAGGGTTTTACCCCAACTCCCGTCCGGGTTTCCCCTGACTTGCACTGCCCGCGCAGCCTGCGTCATATATGCCAACTTTTGTCAGGCAACTTGCCAGGACGAATGACAGCTGGACGCACTCAATGAACATCGCAGTACCCGGGGGAAATTCCGCCGATACAACAAAGACTTACAAAGTCCAGAGCAGTCACGGCAGAGTCGCCAGTGCAGCCCTGTATGCGGTTATTACTGCGTTGTTGATTGCGGTCTTTATCGCCGATGCACTGACACCCCTCGGCGTTGCTGTCTGGGTGCTCTACATAGTTCCCCTCACACTCTCACTGGCACTGCCCCGTCCGGTCTATCCGCTTTATATAGCAGCCATTGCCACCGGGCTGATCATTGCCAACTTCTTTACTGATACCCCGGGCGTTGACCCGCGCGTTGCCCAGGTCAATCGGGCCATGGGCGCCACCGCGTTGTGGGTACTGGCAGCCGTTGGCTATTTCTTTATCCGCAACAAGAACAGCGTACGTCGCGAAGAATGGCTGCAGACCGGCCAGACACGCCTCAGCGAAGTCATGCAGGGCGACCAGGACATAACGGTTCTCGGCGCCAATGTGCTCAGATTCTTCGCTGACTATCTCGGCGCCGTGGCTGGCGCACTCTTTGTCCAGCATGGCAACGGCTATCACCGTACCGCTATCCACGGCGCCAGCGCCGACGGCGTGCCGATGCATTTCAGCCTCGGCGAAGGGCTGCTGGGGCAAGTGGCGAAGGACAGACAGACCGTACTGCTGAACGAGGTGCCCGACTCCTACCTGACCACCAGTTGCGCCTTCGGCAAGGGCAACCCGAAACATCTCATCCTGTTTCCGGTTACCGCGGACAAGGTGACTAATGCCGTGCTCGAACTCGGTTTTGTACAGGACCTTGACGAGGCAACGCTGGAGTTCCTCGCCCGTATTGCCGAAGCGATAGGCGTCGCGATCCGTTCCGCCAATTACCGCCTGCATCTGCAGAACCTGCTGGAAGAGACCCAGCGCCAGGCGGAAGAACTGCAGGCGCAGAGTGAAGAGTTGCGCGTCTCCAACGAAGAACTGGAAGAACAAAGCCGCGCGTTGCAGGAATCGCAGGCCCGACTCGAACAACAACAGGCCGAACTCGAACAGACCAATGCGCAGCTGGAAGAACAAACGCAGCTGCTTGAAGTACAGCGCGACGAACTGCACAAGGCGCAGGGCTCGCTGGAACTGCGCTCACAAGAACTCGAACGCGCGAGTCAGTACAAGTCCGACTTCCTGGCCAACATGTCGCACGAGTTACGTACACCCCTGAACTCATCACTGATTCTCGCCAAGCTGCTGGGCGACAACCCTGACGGCAACCTCACGCCTGAACAGGTGCTGCATGCGCAGACCATCCAGGCAGCCGGCAATGATCTGCTGAACCTGATCAATGACATTCTTGATCTGTCCAAGATCGAAGCCGGTCACATGGAAATCGTGTCAGAGCCTGTCCGCGTCGCGTCGATAGTGGCTGATGTGGAGCGACTGTTTAAGCCGATCGCAAACAAGAAGAATCTCAGCTTCATTTGTGAAATAGATCCTGCCTGTCCGCGCGAAATCCAGACCGACGGCAAGCGCTTTGAACAGATACTGAAAAACCTGTTGTCGAATGCACTGAAATTTACCCAGCAGGGTGAAGTGAAACTGAAGGTCAGACGCACCACTGACGGCCGCATCGCTTTCGCTGTCAGCGACACCGGCATTGGCATTTCGGCAGAGCACCACCGGCTTATCTTTGACGCCTTCCGGCAAGCTGATGGCACCACCAATCGCAAGTTCGGCGGCACCGGTCTGGGCCTGTCGATATCACGCGAGCTCGCCAAAATTCTGGGTGGCGAAATCAGTCTGGCCAGCGAGGAAGGCAAGGGCAGCACGTTCACCGTCATCATTCCGGAAGTGCTTCCCAGTGGCGGCATCGTGCAGCCCGGCATCGCCGCCAGCAAACCCGCTGACACCCACCACCTGTTCAGCAACGAACTCAACGAGTTGCCGACGCTGACCTCCCGCCGCGGCAGAAACCAACCGGTCGACGGCGGCGTATCGAAGCTGCCCGCCAGCACCATCGACGACGACAGAAACCGCCTGTCAGCCAACCAGCAGCTGGTACTGGTGGTAGAGGACGACGAACGTTTCGCCCGTATTCTCTACACCATGGCGCATGACAAGAATTTCCAGTGCATCGTTTGCACCTCTGCCGACGAGGGCGGCGATATCGCCGAACGGCTGATTCCCAGTGCAGTGATCCTTGATGTAGGACTGCCCGATCACAGCGGCCTGTCGGTGCTCGACAGACTCAAGCAGAACCCGCGTACGCGTCACATACCAGTGCATGTCATCTCAGCCGAGGACTATTCTGAAACTGCCTACTCGCTCGGCGCTGTCAGCTACATGCTGAAGCCGGTGAAGCAGGAAGAGTTGCTGAATACGTTTACCAGACTGGAACAAGGCGCAAAGCAACGTCTGCGGCGTGTGCTGGTGGTGGAAGATGACCAGATACAACGCGAGAGCATCGGCAAGCTGCTGGCGTCCAAGGACGTGACCACGGTCGGCGTAGGCACTGCAGCGGAATGCCTGCAACGCCTGAAGAATGAAACCTTTGATTGCATGGTGCTGGACATCTCCTTGCCTGACGAGTCCGGCTATACCCTGCTGGAAACACTCAGCAAGGAAGACAGCTATTCGTTCCCGCCAGTCATTGTGTACACCGGTCGCGACCTGTCATCAGCGCAGGAACAACAACTGCGCCGCTACTCAAAGTCCATCATTATCAAGGGCGCGAAATCGCCGGAACGGTTGCTGGATGAAGTGACCCTGTTCCTGCATCAGGTGGTCACTGATCTGCCGGCCGAACAGCAGAACATGCTGCGCAAGGCCCGCAATCGCGATGCCGTGCTGGAAGGCCGCCGCATCCTCATTGTCGAAGACGACATCCGCAACATCTACTCGATCAGCAATATTCTCGAGCCGCGCGGGTCTGTCGTGCAGATTGCGCGCAATGGCAAGGAAGCGCTGGAGGCGCTGGAGAAATCGAAGGACTCACCCGACAAGGTCATCGATCTGGTGCTGATGGACGTCATGATGCCCGAAATGGATGGCATTACCGCCACCCGCAAAATCCGCAAGCAGTCTGAGTGGAAGAAGCTCCCCATCATCATGCTGACCGCGAAAGCAATGCGTGATGACCAGGAGCAGTGCCTGGCAGCCGGCGCCAACGATTACATGGCCAAGCCGCTGGACGTTGAAAAACTGTTGTCGCTCGTGCGCGTGTGGATGCCGCGGTAGGACATGACAGTGGATGCAAATACGGAAGACATGGAACTTGCGCTGTTGCTCGATGCAATTTTCCACAAATACAACTATGACTTTCGCCATTACGCGATGGCGTCGATAAAGCGCAGAATGAAACAGGCCAAAGAACGCTTCAGTTGCCGCAGCTACTCCGCCCTGCAGGACCTCGTCCTGCATGACGAGTCAGTGTTGCCTGGACTGTTGTCGTATCTCACGGTGCAGGTCAGCGAGATGTTCCGCGATCCCCACTATTTCCGCGCGCTGCGCGAGCAGGTGATTCCGCATTTGCGCACCTATCCGTCGTTGAAGGTGTGGATCGCCGGCTGTAGTTCCGGCGAAGAGCTGTACTCACTGGTGATCCTGTTCCGCGAAGAGCAGCTCGAAAGCCGCACGATATTCTATGCAACCGATATCAATCCCGAAGCGCTGGAAAAAGCAGAAGCCGGCGTCTATGAACTGAACCGCATTCCGACCTTCACTGAAAACCACCGCAAGTCAGGCGGCAAGTCATCGCTGTCCGACTACTACACTGCCGCCTATGGCGGCGCCGTCTTCGACAAAACGCTGCGTGAGCGTGTCGTATTTTCCGACCACAGCCTGGTCAGCGATGCGGTATTCGCAGAGATGCAGCTGATCTCGTGTCGCAATGTGCTGATTTACTTTGTGCGCGACATGCAGAACCGCGCCATTGGCCTGTTCAAGGAGTCCCTGAGTCCGCAAGGCTTTCTGGGGCTCGGCTCCAAGGAAAGCATCCGCTTCACTGACCACGCCAATGCCTTCAGCGAGTTCAACCGCGTTGAACGCATTTACCAGAAGCAGGACTACCGATGAGCAGCGGCCTGCAGGCAATCGTCATAGGCGCTTCAGCCGGTGCGCTGGAAGCGCTGTCTGCCATTCTGCCGGGATTGCCGGCGGGATATGCGCTGCCTATTTTCATCGTGGTGCATCTGCCCCCCGACAAAGACAGCCTGCTTGCCGAAATTCTGGCGTCGAAGTGCAAGCTGCAAGTGCATGAAGCAGAAGACAAGGAAGTGATCCGGCCGGGCACCATCTACGTAGCACCGCCTGACTATCACCTGCTGATCGAACACGATGGCACGCTGTCGCTCTCCAGCGAAGAGCAGGTACATTTTTCGCGGCCGTCGATTGATGTGCTGTTTGAAACTGCTGCCGATGCCTACGGCGACAAGCTCGTGGGCATTGTGCTGACCGGCGCCAACCAGGACGGTGCTGACGGCCTGCGCGCCATTGCCGAAGCCGGTGGCAAAGCCATAGTCCAGCAACCTTCGCTAGCATTTTCTCCGTTTATGCCCAAGGCAGCATTGGATGCTTGCCCTGCTGCCGAAGCCATGAGCCTCGACATGATCGCTGCCTGGTTGCAGTCACTTTCTGAGGGATCTGCCAAGTAATGAATTTTGAACCCGTACAGTTTTTGATAGTGGATGACCTTGAGGAGAACCTGATCGCTCTCGAGGCACTGCTGCGTGCCAATGACGTCAGGATCCTGAAAGCCCGCTCGGGCCCCGAAGCGCTTGAACTGCTGTTGAAGCATGAAGTGGCGCTGGCCTTGATCGACGTCCAGATGCCTGGCATGGATGGCTTTGAACTCGCCGAACTGATGCATGGCAACCAGCGCACCAAGGGTGTGCCGATCATTTTTCTGACAGCAGGCACTTCGGACAAGCAACGCCGCTTCAAAGGTTATGAAGCCGGCGCCGTGGACTTTCTGAACAAGCCGATTGAGCCCGATATTCTCAGGAGCAAGGCCAGCGTGTTCTTCGAACTGCACCGCCGACGCCAGGAAATAGCGCACCAACGCGACGAACTGGAACTTGCCACCAAGGAAGCCCAGCAACATGCCACTGCGTTGCGGGAAGCCGATCAACGCAAGGATGAATTCCTCGCCATGCTGGCCCACGAGCTGCGAACGCCGTTGACGCCGATACGTAACGGCCTGGAAATCCTGCGGCGCCAACCGACCGGACCTACTGCAGAAAAAGCCTGGGAAATGATGGATCGCCAGCTCACCAATATCGTGCAACTGGTGGAAGACCTGCTGGACATGTCACGCGTCAGCAAGGGCAAGATTGTGCTGCGCAAGCAAAAGGCCACGCTGCAATCCATCGTCCAATCGGCGGTTGAGGGTGCGCAGCCCTACATCGCCAACGCCAAACATGAGTTGCGGGTGGAAATCACCGATGCCCCGCTGTGGATAGACGCCGACACCACGCGCATCGACCAGATCATCAGCAACCTGCTGAACAATGCTGCCAAGTACACGCCGTCTGGCGGTGTTATCACCTTGTCGGCCGCGCAACAAAACGGCGACGCCGTAATAGCGGTAGCCGACAACGGCATCGGCATTCCTGCCGACATGCGGACGCAGATCTTTGATCTCTTTACGCAGGTGAATGCGAGCATCAACCGCTCGCAGGGCGGCCTGGGCATTGGACTGGCCCTCGTCAAACATCTTGTCAGTATGCATGGGGGCTCCATCCATGTGGAAAGTGCAGGACTTAACCAGGGCAGCACGTTTATCGTACGCATACCGCTGACGACGCCGCCTTCAGATACAGTTTCGACCATCAGCAAGGACAACCTTATGAATGAACAAACCCTGAACATACTGGTAGTGGATGACAACATCGATTCGGCAACGACCACTGGCTGGCTGCTCGAAAGCATGGGTTATCCGCAGTACAGCCTTGCGCACACTGGTCCTGAGGCAATTGAGGTCGCCAAAAAGAACCTGCCGGATGTCATCCTGCTCGACATCGGCCTGCCGGGAATGAACGGCTATGAAGTTTGCCGCGAACTGCGCCGCGACCCACGCTTTGAACATACTTTGATTGTTGCGCAGACCGGCTGGGGCCAGGATCGTGATCGCGAGATGGCCTATTTCGCCGGCTTCGATCACCATCTGGTCAAACCACTGAAACCGGAAGACATTGGCGCGCTGTTTGCCAAAGTGACGGTGTAATATTTGGAATCATTTCAACTGATGGTTTCTGTTTGCCTGAATGAGTGACGCCATGACCTCGATGGTACCGAATGTGCCTTTGCCTGCCGTCCAGCTGACCAGTCTGCTGGAGCACATCCCGATGGGCGTCTTCATGATTGACGCCGACTTTCGCATGGCCTATGTGAACAAGGCGGCGTCGCCTGTTTTCGACAACATTGTTGGTGGTGTCATCGGTCGTGACTTCGATGAACTGATTCATGAGATGCGCGACCCCTACTACGCCAATGCGGTTACCCGTGTGTTTCGCAATACGCTGGAAACCGGCGACAGCTATGCAACGGCGGAAACGTCTACTGCACCGGGCCGTCCGGTCGGCGAACTCTACGAATGGCGCGTTGAACGCGTACTGATGGACGACGGCCGCTTCGGACTTGCCGGTTTCTTTCGCGACATTACGAAGGAGGTGTACCAGCATCAACTGGATACCTTCCGTGTAGCGCTCACCGACACGCTGCGACCTGCCGCCAGCGCCGCTGATGTGCAGGCGGCTGCCGCAAAATTGCTAGGCGACCAACTGGTACTGGGTGCTGTGTTGTATGCCGAAGTGGTAAGTCGCGCAGACAGCGATTACTACATTGTTCAACAGTACTATCGCGCGGAAGGATCAGGTGATTTCAACGGTGAGTACCGTGCCAACGATTTCGGTGAAGTCCTGTTCGAGGAAATGCGTGCCGGACACACTGTGGTAACCAACAATGTGGCCACTGAAGCGCGGCTGAGCCCGGCAGAAAAGCAGGCCCATGCCGCTCTGCGGGTAGGCTCCTACATCAAGGTGCCGCTCATCAAGGAAGGTCGTCACGTCGCACTGATCTCGATTCATCAGGAGCAACCTCGCGTGTGGACGCCCGTGGAAGTTGCGCTGGTGGAAGAAACCGCAGAGCGCACCTGGGCCGCGGCGGAACGGGCCCGCGCCGAGGCAAAGATCAGCGAAGGTCAGGTGGACTCCGCCCGCCAGCGCCGCCTGTACGAAGCCGTTCTCAGCAACACGCCCGACCTCGCCTATGTATGGAACCGTGAGCATCGCTTCATCTACGCGAACGAGGGTTTGCTGAAGATGTGGGGCAAGACGCTCGACGAAGCCATCGGCAAGCATTGCATCGAACTCGGCTATGAACCGTGGCACGCGCAGATGCACGACCGTGAGATAGACCAGGTCGTCGCCACCAAACGCCCCATGCGTGGCGAAGTGCCCTTCGTCGGCACCTTTGGCCGGCGCGTTTATGACTACATTCTGGTACCCGTGTTCGGTCCCGATGGTGAAGTGGAAGCAGTCGCCGGCACTACGCGTGACG
>JAZKEH010000291.1:0-2419 GCA_040387155.1 Pseudomonadota bacterium
TCACAAGAAGACTCAGGAAACACCACCAGCCGAAATCAGATTGGCACAAAAGCGTTTGCAGGAGTTAATCGATGAAAGCCCCTAAAACCACACCGGTACGACCAGTGAAGGCTCGTAACGGTCGCGACCTTGCTCGCCTGCTGGAGCTTTCTGAGGAGGACTCAGCCGCCATCGAGCTACGCGTCGCTTTGCTGAAGAAGATCATTAGTGAAGTAAGCAGGCAAGAATTGACACATGCAAAGGCTGCCGAACTTACTGGCACCTCACGCTCCCGCATGACTTCGATCCTGAATGGTGCCATCCAGGATGTCTCCACTGATTTGTTGCTGCGCGTGTTGGCTGCACTGGGGATTCGAGCGCGTATTTCGTTTGCGCGAGCCGCCTGAAGCAGCCAGCTCGTACATGAACCAATCTAGGCGAAACGTTGTTTTAGCTGCAGCAATGCCCGACAAAACGCATCGACTGTAATCGCCGTGTCGTCTTGCGTGATAGCCTCGGCAGGATTGTGACTGATGCCACCTTCACACCGCACAAACAACATGCCGGCATCGCAGATGTCTGCAATGCACATCGCATCGTGACCAGCGCCGCTCAATAGCCTGAGTGGCTGCATGTCGAGCTCTTCGATGACGACTTGCAACAGATCCTGGATCCACTCCTTGCAAGGCACTGCGCGCGCGGAATGGATTTCCTTCCACACCAATTTGATACCGCCATCAGCCAGCGCCTTCAGGCCCTCGAGAATATCTTCCAACGCCACATCACGCAGCGCATCGTCGCCGGAACGGATGTCGAGTGAGATCTGGCAGTAGCCGGGAATGACGTTGGTGGCGCCGGGCGTGCAGCTGATGCGACCAACGGTGGCGACGACGCCGTGCTTCAGCGCCGCCTGCTCAATCAGCAGAATGGCTTTTGCAGTGGCGACCAACGCATCGCTGCGCAATGCCATCGGCACGGTGCCGGCATGACCGGCCTGGCCGTCGATGTTGATCAGAAAACGGCGCGCGCCGGCGATGCTGCTGACGATGCCGAGCGGCAGGCCGGCCGCTTCCAGCACAGGGCCTTGTTCGATATGCACTTCCAGATAGCCGAGCAATTTCTCCTTGGCGTGACTGCAGCTTTCTATTTGCGCGGGATCGCAACCGAAGGCTCGTAGCGCTTCTTCGAGTGAGATGCCGTCTGCATCCTTCAACGCGAACCACTGCGGATTCCAGGTGCCGGCGATTGCGCGACTGCCCAGCAGCGTGGTGCCGAAGCGAGTGCCCTCTTCGTCGGCGAAGCCGATGATCTTGATGTCGAACGGAAAGCTCTCCTTCTTCGCGTTCAGCAGTTTCAGCGCGGCGATAGGCAGCAGCACACCCAGAATACCGTCGTACTTGCCTGCATCGGGCACAGTGTCGAGATGGGAGCCTATCAGGAAGGTGCCGGCGCCAGGCACGCTGCCGGGCAGCACGCCGCAGATATTGCCGGCCTGATCCTGCTCCGTTCGCAAGCCCGCTTGTTGCATCCACTGCGCCACCAGCGCATTGCACTGTTTGTGTTCGGGCGTCAGATAGCGGCGATCGACCTTGCCCGGCGTCTGCGTGAGCGTCGCGAGTTGCTCGCACTGCAGCAGGATTTCAGCAGCAGTCTGGCGATACATGCTGAGCTGTTGTTCAGGCTTGTTCATAACAGGCAAGCGCGGCGGCGCTGGCAGCCCCGGCGGTCAGTTTATGGCTGGCGCGCAGCAGGCATTGTTCAAGACAGGCGAGTGTCATCAGCACGGCATCCTTGCGGGCGTTGTAGCCCATGGTGCCGATGCGCCAGATGCGGCCGTGCAGCGGACCGAACGAGGTGCCGATCTCGATGCCGTAGTCATTCAGCATCGACGAGCGAATCGCATCACCGGGCACGCCATCCGGAATCCAGACACCCACAACGTTGTGCATGCGGTGGCGTTGGTCACCGTACAGTTTGAGATTCATGGCTGCCAACCCGGCAGCGAGGGCGGCATGTAGGCGGCATTCTCGATGCGGCAGGGGTCGATGAAATGCTCGTGCAGATGGTCGACGAACTCGATCACCCGGCCCTCCTTGGTGCCTGAAACCGCGATGTAGTCGATCATCGACAGGTGCTGCACATACTCGCACAGGCCGACGCCGCCGGCATGCGGCCAGACCGGCAGGTTGAATTTCGCGGCCGCGGCATTCGCAAGGTACGCCCCGAGTGCCAGAAACGCCGATGATTCGATGGCGCCGTCTGCAGGTCCGATCTCCCCGATATCGTCGACGTAATAGATACCGAGGCCGTCCAATTGTTCGATAACGGGATCGACGATAGTATCCATTTTGTTGATGATGGTGGTCGACGGGGCCTGACCGGGAACGATGATCCCGAGCTGGTCCAGCGCCTCGGTGATGAGTTCCGCGCGGGTTTTAGT
>JAZKEH010000292.1:0-3391 GCA_040387155.1 Pseudomonadota bacterium
CAGTTGGGCTGCCATACGCCGTTCTTGGTTGGACGTGAGTTCAGCAGGATGGCCAATTCAGCCGGTACCGGGAAGCGCGCGCCTGCTTTGCCAGTGCCGATGAAGTTCGGGTTTGGATAGGCAGCGGGGTTGGCGCGTACAGCAGCGGCGATGTCGCGGTTGGTGTAATCCAGATCCGGGTTGACCGGGCTGTCAGTGGCTGGGTTGTAAGGGATGGTAGTTTCCCAACCGCCAACGACGCTGGTACCGAACAGGATCGTTTCGGTTTTGCTTTCAGCGAAGGTGCCGCGTGCATAAACGTTGATCGTATCGGACAGATCGAAGTTACCCGAGGCGAAGAACGAATAACGTTCCTGTGGTGCGCTTGCGAATGCCTTGGTGTTGTACCACTTCAGGTTGTTGAAGCTCTTGTCGCCCGGAGGAATCGAGCCGTCGAGCGTTACCTGTGTGAAGTACTCACCGTTGTCACGGGGTCCGGTGTACTTGGACAAGCCGCCCTGGCTGCCAGCTACCCAGACCGTGCCATCGGAGTTGAAGTTGTAGGCACGGTTGTTGGCGTTGACTGCGAGCGGTGTGAATACGTTGGTGCCGGCCGGACGGTTGGCAAACAAACCATCGATCGTGGTGTTGGGTGGGCAGTTCAGGTTACAGGCGTAACCGTTGATACCCTGCAGACCGAAAGTGCCGCCCGAGTACGGGTTGGCCCAGTAGTCTTTGTAGAAATCATGCTGTTCCTGGAACACAGCTTTGCGGCTGTAGCGTTCCACGCCCAGGGTCACGTTACCGCGACCATCAGCGAAGTTGGCGCCCAACACAGCGGACAAACGCCGTTCATCGCCATCACCTTCAACGGTCTGGCCAATTTGGGTGTCAACTTCGAAACCTTCGAAATTGTCACGCAGGATGAAGTTGGTTACACCGGCTACGGCGTCAGCACCGTATACGGCAGAAGCACCACCAGTGATGGTTTCAACGCGCTGGATAAGTGCAGAAGGCACGCCGTTGACGTCAGTTACCATCAAGGCGTTGATTGGAGTAGGACGTTTGCCGTTTACCAGGACGAGGCTGCGGTTGGCACCGAAACCACGCAACGAAATCGACGCGATACCAACCGAGTTGATTGGCGTGATCTGAACGTCGCCCTGGCTGGTGGTTGGTGAGGAAGCCGGGTTGTATTCCGGCAATTGGTTCAGGTAGGACTCAACGTTGAGGCCGGTCTGGGTTTCGAAGTCTTCAGCATCGACGGTAACGATCGGGCTGTTGGAGTCGAAGTCTTTGCGGACAATTCGCGAACCAGTTACGAGTACTTCTTCAAGTTCTTCTTCTTCGGCTGCAGCCGCGTATGCGGTCGAGCTGAATGCCATCCCCGCAAGCGCTACGGAGACGGATGCCGCCAGCAGCGATTGTTTGAGTAGATAAGGATTATTAGACATTTCTTTTTATGCCCCCATTTGATTGTTGTGATTTAAGGATGTGGGAGAAAAGGCGCTCATGCGCTTCTTTTATTTATGAAGGAAAAGTGCAGAACTCCCCCCACATTTTTGAATCTAGCAGCGTTGATTAGTCAAAGCAATAAAACGCCCGAGCTCGGTAAATTCCTATATAAAACGCGAATTTTGATTCTTGTTTGGCCTCCTGGAATCGTATTCGACGTTGGTAGGGGGTGAGTGTCATTGGTGACGTAAAAGTACCAGTGTTAAATTCTCATTAATGCCTGTAAGGCAGTGGGATTGGTGCTGCCTAGCCTTTATGCTTGCGCCTCCTGCGAGTGTCGCAAGGACAACAACAATAATGAAAAGGGTCCCCTGATGAATCTTGATAGTGCTTCCAAACAACAGACTGCAGCGGGCGTCGATGCCCCCGATCTCCAGCTATTCGTTTTCGTTCTCTTCTTCGTTTTCGGCGGCATCACCAGTCTGAATGATGTGATCATTCCCAAGCTGAAGGATCTGTTCACGCTCAGCTATGCGCAGGCCATGCTGGTGCAGTCAGCGTTCTTTGCTGCGTACTTCCTGGTTTCCATTCCGGCGTCCCTCATCGTGCGGCGCAGCGGCTACATGCGCACTGCTGCCTTCGGTGTAACTACTATGGCGATAGGCTGTTTGCTGTTCATCCCGGCATCAGCCTCCAGCATGTTCGCCGTATTCCTGCTGGCGCTATTTGTGCTGGCAGCAGGCATTACCACGGTGCAGGTGGTGGCGAATCCACTGATCTCGCTGCTGGGCAAGCCGCAGACTGCGCATAGCCGTCTTACATTTGCACAGGCGTTCAATTCACTGGGCACGACGGTGTTCCCCTATGTCGGTTCCATTCTGATTCTGGGCTCGCTATCAACGGTGGATCCTTTGACCTTGTCCGGCCCCGCACTTGATGCCTATCGCACGGAGGAAAGTCAGGTCGTGGTGCGGGCCTATCTTGGATTGGCAGTCGCATTGGCCATTCTGGCCGGCACTATCTGGCTGCGCCGTAATCGTCTGGTTGAAACGCCAGCAGCGCAAATCAGCTTCATGCAGGCATTCACATTGTTGCGTCAGCGTCGTTTCGGTTTGGGTGCGTTGTGCATCTTTCTGTATGTCGGCGCCGAGGTGGCCATCGGTTCGCTGATCGTCAGCTACCTGATGCAGGCCGACACGCTGGGTCTGGCGGAGCAGGCCGCCGGCAAGCATGTGCCGTATTACTGGGGTGGTGCGTTGGTGGGGCGCTTTATCGGCGCGTATTTTTTAAGGCTGATTTCGCCGGGCAAGATATTGGCGACAGTGGCCACTGGCTCCATCCTGCTGCTGTTGTTGTCGATCAATACGACGGGCGCGGTGTCAGGTTGGGCGTTACTGGCAATAGGCCTGTGCAACTCCATCATGTTCCCGACCATTTTCAGTCTGGCCTGCGAAGGCCTCGGTGCGCGTGCAGCGGAAGGTTCCGGCGTTATCTGTGTGGCCATCGTCGGCGGCGCCATCGTGCCGCCGCTGACGGGTTTTGTGGCTGACATGGTTGGCTTGCGGTTGGCGCTGCTGGTGCCCGCTCTGTGCTACGCCATCATTGTCATTTACGGCATTTACGCGCGCCGTCCGGCTATTGCAACTTCAGCACCCGCCAGGAATGCGGCGGTAGCGTAAACGCGAAGCGCTTCTGCTCGCCGATGCGTGGCGAGCCGAAGCCGCCGCTGGCCGCAATTGCAGTAGCAGCGGGAGCTTCGTTGTTCTGCAGGTCCGTCACGCTCTGCACCTGTGTTGAGGTCACCACTCCTATCTCGGTTGCTTCATCGAGGAACGATTCAACGATGACAGTGTTGTTGTCGTAGACGAACAATGACACTTCGCCGGGTGCATCCAGATACGCAGGCAAATCCTGGCTCAGCGTCTGGCGTATTGCAGTGAGTACGACAGAAGGCAAT
>JAZKEH010000293.1:0-6461 GCA_040387155.1 Pseudomonadota bacterium
ACATTGCCACGATCTGTGAAGTTGAGGTTTATCGGTTACGAAACAGTCGGTAGCCAAGGCTATGTTGAAGCTTTTCTGGAAAAAGCCGCCACTCTCGGGCTGCGCTCGCGCGTGCAATACCTCGGCGTGCAGGAGCGGGCACCAATGCTTGAGTGGGGCAGAACTTCCCACATGGGTCTGGCTCTGATGCCAATGCAGTCGAACGACATCAACATGGTGCACATCGTTGGTGCTTCCAACAAGCCCTTCGAGTATCTCGCCTGTGGCTGCGTCTTGCTGACCTGTAATTTGCCAGACTGGAATGCCGCCTTTGTTGACCAGGGACTGGCACTGTCTTGCAATCCGACAAGCCCAGGCAGTATCGCATCTGCTGTGGGCTGGTACCTGACCAATCGTGACTTGATGAAGACAGCGGGTGAACAAGGGCGCCAGCGAATTCTCAACGAGTGGAACTACAACCAGCAGTTCAGGAAAGTGCAGGTACTGCTCGAGGCGCCTCCTGGCGACGCTGTACGGGGAGCGGAGCAATGACGCAGGTTGAGCAGCGAATGCCGGAACAGCCCTTCTTTTCGGTGTGCATTCCGCATCACAACCGCACCGGGTTGCTGATTGATGCGATGCGTGTGCTGGAAGCACAAACGTTCAAGTCGGTGGAAGTGTGCATCTCGGACGACTGTTCTACTGATGGTCGGCAGTCTGATCTGCTGCAGTATCTGGCCAGCTCCACGCTGGCCTATTGTTATCAAACCACCGCAACCAATTTGCGCTACGACGCCAATACCCGCAACGCAATCAGCATGGCACGCGGACGCTTCGTTGTGCTGTTCGGCAACGATGATTGCCTCACCCATGCCGATACGCTGGAGAAGTTGCATGCAATGCTGGTCGCCGAAAAAGACGCAGGTGTATTGATTGGCAACTTCGAGGACTGGCGCAGCGGCGAGCTTGCCCATCGTATCCAGCGATCCGCGATCTACCCGGGCACTCCTTACGTGGCAGCCACTCACTTCCGCAACATGGCGTTTGTCAGCGGATTGGTCGTTCACCGTGAAGCTGCACTGCAGCATGCTTCCGCCAAATGGGACGGTGCCGAGATGTACCAGATGTATGTGCTATGCCGCATCATCGCGTCCGGCATGAAACTGATCGAAACCACGGATTCCATTTCGCGCAAGGACATGGCCTCGAGTACGGACTTTGTCGACAGTTATGCAAAACGTGAGCGATTGGATCCGTGTCCGGTGATTGATCGCATTATGCCCTTTGTGCATATCGGCCGATTGGTAGCGGATTCGATAGCCGTGTACCAGAAACCGGAAAGAATACGGCATGAGCGGTTGGCTATTTTTCGGCAGCTGTACCGCTTTACCTATCCGTTCTGGATTATTGAATACCGGCGCGTGCAGTCGTGGAACTATGCGCTGGGCATTGTGCTGGGGATACGACCGCGCCACGTCGTCGGCACCGTCGACGTTGGCTGGTGGGGCAGGCTGGGACTGACCCTGCTGTGGGCGAGTGTGTCGCTGATAGGGCTGCTGATGCCGCTGAAGCTGTTTGATGGGTTGCGCGGTTTGTTCTACCGGTTGTCGAGGTGGTAGCGATGGACCTGAACGCTACCAGCATTCCTTCATTGCCACGCAAGTTACTGGTGGCAGGTGGCATGGGTGGTACCAATGTAGGAGAGTCATTGCAGCGCGCGGCCACGCGGCTGGGCATTCACACTGTTCAGCTCAACACGCGTGACGCCTATGCCGGCAGCCGGTTGTGGCAGCTGATCAACTGGCACTTGCGGGGCAAACGTCCGGTCAACCAGCATGGCTTTGAACAGAAACTGCTGCAGGCCTGTCGCGAAGAGCGTCCTGATGTGCTGCTGACGACTGGCTTGGCGCCGTTGTCGGCGAGCGTGCTCAAGCAAATCGGCGCGCTCGGCGTCCGTCGCATCAACTTCCTGACGGATGATCCGTGGAATCCCGCCCATCGGGCCGAGTGGTTCCTGGCAGCATTGCCGCAATACGACCTCGTTTGTACCCCGCGCAGGGCAATGGAGGATGATTTGCAGGCGCTGGGTTGTCGCCAGATCAGGTATGTGCCGTTTGGCTATGATGAAGAATTGTTTTTTGCACCATCGCCTGCCGACATCGCGGCTGCGACTACTGTGCCGGCGGCTGATGTGTCATTTGCCGGTGGTGCGGATCCCGATCGGGTCCCTTACATGCAAGCGCTGCTTGATGCGGGTTTCACACTGGCGCTCTACGGTGATTACTGGCGTCGGCATGCGGCAACCAGACACATCGCCAGAGGTATCGCTGATGTCGCTACCGTGCGAGTGGTGGTTGCCAAGGCAAAAGTATCACTGTGTCTCGTCAGACGTGCGAACCGTGATGGCAATTGCATGCGGACTTTTGAAGTGCCGGCAATCGGCGGGTGCATGCTGCTCGAAGACACCGCGGAGCATCGGGAAATTTTTGGCGCAGAAGGCATCAATGTTTTGTACTTTGCGGACCAGGCTTCCATGATCGAACAGACGCGCCGCCTCTGCAACGATGCTGCCTTGCGTCAGCGACTCGCGGCCAATGCACACCAGTTGATGATGACGGGGGGACATACCTATCGTGACCGCCTGATCAGCATGCTGCTGCCGGATGCCTCCTGCAGGATGTCGACGCCATGAAAATCGACATCGTGGTGCATGGCCGCTTCCATGCCTTCCATCTTGCGCGTGAACTGTTGTTGCGCGGACATGACGTGGTCCTCTACACCAACTATCCAAAAAGTATTGTCGCGCGTTATGGCATTCCCGCTGCGCAGGTGGTGACCAACATCACGCATGGCGTGTGTGCCAGGTTGATAACAAGACTTGCCAAATGGCTGCCGCGGTTTGATCCGGAGCCACTGCTGTTGCGCTGGTTCGGCAAGTGGGCAGCGGCTGCTGTGAGGCACGATGCCGATTGCGTCCATGCGTTCAGTGGTGTGGCCCTTGAGGTGTTCAGTCACGCCGGGGCAGGGTCTGCCCGCCTGTTGATGCGCGGGTCGGCACACATACGCGAACAACACAGATTGCTGCTGGAGGAAGAAGTGCGCTGTGGTCACCGGGTTGAAAAGCCTTCCGAGTGGATGGTTGCGCGCGAAGAAGCCGAGTACGCCGTGTCAGACAGGATTGTCGTGCTGTCGGGATTTGCCTTTGAGAGTTTTCGTGCGAACGGTGTGCCTGCCAGCAAGCTGGCACTGGTGCCACTGGGGGCCACCCTCAGCGGGTTTCGCGCGCCGGCCGATGTGGCGGCAGCAAGAATGGCGCGCGTGCTGGCGGGAGAGCCGCTCCGCATCCTGATGGTAGGGTCGTTTTCGCCTCGCAAGGGGGCGCTGGATTTCATAACGGTAGCGGCGGACAGCAGTTTGGGCGATTTCCGCTTTGTCGGGGATATCGCACGCGAGAACCGCTGGCTGCAAACAAGCGCTGGTGACAGTATTGAGTTTGTCGACCGGGTCCCCGAACGTGAGCTGCCCGCCCAGTACCACTGGGCAGATATTTTTGTCTTCCCTACCATTGAGGATGGTTATGCAATGGTTATCGCCCAGGCGATGGCAGCGGGGCTGCCAGTGATTGCCACGCAAAATTGTGCGGGGCCGGACATGGTGTCTGAAGGTTGTACCGGCTGGATCGTACCAATACGGCGGCCGGATCTCATGGCTCAACGATTGCAATGGTGCAGCGATAATCGTGCCGGGTTTGCAGCGGTTTGCCGCCAGGCGCATGAGTCGGTAACGGTGAGGGACTGGTCAGCAGTGGCCTGCGATTTCGAGCAGCTCGCGGCGGGAACACAAGGCTCATGAATCAATTGCAACTCTTTTTGCTGCTGTGGATCGTATCGGGGCTCGTGCTTTTCTTCTGGCTGAGACGGCGTACCAGTACGTCTGTGGGTTTGCCACTTGCGTACTTCATGGGGATGCTTCTTATCCATGTTCCTGGCGCCGCAATCTATCTAACACCGGGTTACAGCTACTATGACCCGGATATTGTCACCAGCGGGTTCTACCTTACTACCTATGGCATGCTCACCTACGTGTTGGGCGTGCTCTTCATGACCAAGATCAGCGAACGCAAGGCACTGGTGGCCGCAGAAGCAAAAGTGGCGACGTCGGAAGTTGTCTCGCCCCGCTACATTGGCAAACTGGCGCGCAATGCGCTGTTTACCGGACTCTTCATCAGTCTGGTTGTCATGCCGGCACTGGGAGGTGTCGCAACTCTCACTTCATTATTGTCGGGAGTTACCGGGTTGACTGTAGTCGGTATATGTCTGGGTGCGTACGGGGCTTTGCTGCAGAGGAGCCCGCGAAAACTCAGATTGTGGCTGCTGGCCGCAGCGTCATTGCCATTGATTACGCTAGCGAGTTCGGCGTTCATTGGTTACGGCATGAACTCCCTGGTGGTAATCATGAGTTTCCTGTTGCTGCGCACGCGAACCGGCCCCTTCCGCATGGTGGTGCTGGCGGTGGCAGGGTACCTCTGCCTGTCATTTTTTGTGACCTACATGCGTGACCGCAGCGACATACGCAATGCGATTTGGGAACAAAATGCCCAATATTCGGAGCGTTTCGGCATGATCGCTGATCTGTTCACCAACTTTGAATTTTTTGACAGGCATAACCCCAATCACCTGAAAACAATCGACGATCGGCTCAACCAGAACTGGCTGGTGGGTATGGCTATTCCCTATGTGGGCACGCGAGTGGACTTTGCGAATGGAGAAACAATAATTTTCTCATTCGTCGCTCTGGTACCAAGGGCGATATGGCCCAGCAAGCCGCAGATCGGTGGTGGAGGTAATGTGGTAACCACCTATACCGGTATCCGGTTTGACGCGACTACCAGTGTCGGCGCGGGACAGGTGCTTGAGTTCTACGTGAATTTTGGCAGACCCGGTGTGTATATCGGTTTCTTCCTGTTGGGCATGTTGATCAAAACGTTCGATAGCCGTGCTGCGCGTGGACTGATGCGTCATGACTTCAGAGCCTTCCTCGTCTGGCTGCTCGCGGGTCTGGGCTTTCTGCAGGCGGGCGGAAACTTTGTTGAAGTGACAACATCAGTGGTCGCAAGTATCGCCAGCGGCCTGATGATTATCCTGCTCGTTCGCCGACGCCGACCTCCCAATCCCGTCGCAACGTTGTCCCAAGCGTGAAAGTCCTGCACGTCATTCCTTCAATCGCAGCCGTTCATGGTGGCCCGAGCCGTGCTGCTCTGCTAATGGAAAAGGTGTTGTTGCAGCAGAATGTGCAGGTGGAAATCGCCGCCACTTCTGGGTCGGATTATCGGGCAACTGAACTGGTCGCACCGGCTCCAGGACTGACCCATCATCTGTTTCGCCGACTTTTCGATTTCTACAAGACATCGCCGGCACTGGTGACCTGGCTGTGGAAGCATGTCGCCGACTATGATCTTGTTCATATTCACGCGCTGTTCTCGTTCTCCAGCACAGCAGCGGCAATGGTTGCCCGCATGCGTGGTGTTCCGTACATCGTGCGGCCACTCGGCACCCTGGCGTCCTATGGTCGCGAGCATCACCGGCCACTGCTGAAGCGCCTGTCGATCGCGTGCCTGGAAGGTTCACTGTTGCGACATGCTGCGGCTGTCCATTTCACCGCCGACTCCGAGCAGGCGGAAGCCGCAACCCTTGGTATTGCCTTTAACAGCGTCGTTCTGCCGCTGGGAATAGAAAGCGAGCCCGCGGTTGCAGCGACAGTACTGCATACCCGTTTTCCGCAATGCATTGGCAAACAACTGGTGCTGTTTTTGTCTCGTCTGGATCCCAAGAAAAATATTGAAGGGTTGTTGCAGGCCTTTGCCCAGGTGAAGGACGCCTTTCCCGATGTGATGCTGGTCGTGGCAGGGCAGGGTACAACTGCCTATGAAGCAAAACTGAGACAACTGGCCACGCAACTTTCGCTGGGCGACCGGGTGTGCTGGACCGGGCAGGTAGAGGGCGAGCTCAAGTCCAGTTTGTTGCGTGCTGCTGCTGTGTTTGTGCTGCCCTCGTGGTCAGAGAATTTCGGCATCGCTGCTGTTGAGGCCTTGATGGCGGGCCTGCCCTGTGTGTTGGGGGAGGGCGTGGCAGTAGCGGCGGACGTTGGCGCTGCTGGTGCTGGGCTGGTAGTAACGACCCAGCCGTCTGTCATCGCCGACGCATTGACGACACTGCTGACGGATGCCGCCTTGCGTGAGAGCATGGGGCAACGGGCATCAGCGCTGGCTCGGCGGCAATACTCCGCGGACGCAATGGGGAGCAGACTGGTTACGCTGTATGAGTCTGTTATCGCAGCGCATACTGCAGATGTAAAACGCAACTGACATTACAGAACACCTTGCAGGACACTTTACAGAACTCTTTACAGAACTCTTTACAGAACTCTTTGACAGGATATTGGTGTGGACAATTTTATCCTCGGCCTCAACGCTTTTCACGGCG
>JAZKEH010000293.1:6471-20105 GCA_040387155.1 Pseudomonadota bacterium
ATTCCGCTGCCTGCCTCTTGCGCAATGGCGTGCTTGTCGCGGCCGCAGAGGAAGAGCGATTTCGCCGTATCAAACACTGGGCCGGCTTTCCGTCGCAATCGATTGCGTACTGCCTGCAAGAGGCGGGCATCACACTGGCCGATGTTGATCATGTGGCGGTGAACCAGGATGCTCGCGCCAGCCTTGGTCGCAAGATTCTCTACACACTCGCCAACAGACCGGATCTGCGTCTTGTACTGGACCGGCTGCGCAACAAACAGAAGCGCGCGGGTATCGGCGCCTTGTTGGCGGAAACCTTCGGCCAGTCTTTTCGGGGCCAGCTGCATGCTGTTGAACACCATGTGGCGCATCTGTCATCGGCCTTTCATGTGTCGCCATTCGAGGAAGCCGTGGTGGTGTCGGTCGATGGCTTCGGTGATTTTGCCAGCGCGGCGTGGGGTATTGGCCGCGGCAGTGAAATCAGCGTTGAAGGCCGCGTGCACTTTCCCCATTCGCTCGGCATTTTTTATCAGGCCCTCACACAGTTCCTTGGCTTTCCGCACTACGGTGACGAATACAAGATAATGGGCCTCGCTCCCTACGGCGAGCCTGTTTATCTCGATGCGATGCGCCGCATTGTGCAGTTGCGGGATGACGGCAGTTTCCGGCTGGACTTGCGCTACTTCCGCCACCACCGCGAGAAGATTGCCTACGAGTGGGAGCATGGCATTCCTGTAGTGGGCACCTTGTATTCGCCAGCGCTGACCGAGCTGTTGGGTCCGGCGCGCGACAAGGATGAACCGCTTGAACAGAAGCACCGTAATCTTGCGCGCTCGATACAGGCAATGTACGAAGAAGCTTTCTTCCATCTGCTGAATACGCTGCACAAACGCCATCGGTTGCCTGCGGTGGCAGTGGCAGGTGGCTGTGGCATGAACTCTGTGGCCAATGGCAAAATTGCATTGAAGACGCCATTCAGCAAGGTCTACGTGCAAAGTGCTGCCGGCGATGCCGGTGGTGCAATCGGCGCGGCTTTCAGCGTGTGGCACCAGTTGGGCAACAAGACGCGCTGGCACATGGATCACGCTTACTGGGGACCATCTGCCAGCAGTGATGAAATTACCGGTCTGCTGCGGGAACGGGCGGCTGATATAGAAGCCGCTCAGTGCCGTGTTGAACTTGTATCCGATGAAACTGAATTGTGTCGCCGCACGGCAATCGCGGTGGAGCAGGGTCTCGTCATCGGCTGGTTCCAGGGCCGAATGGAATGGGGTCCGCGTGCACTGGGCAATCGTTCCATTCTCGGTGATCCGCGCCGGGCCGACATGAAGGACATTCTCAATCTGAAGATCAAGCGGCGTGAATCGTTCCGGCCGTTTGCACCTTCAGTGCTGCGCGAAGCGGTGGGAGAATGGTTTGAACAGGACGGTGACGTGCCGTTCATGATGCAGGTATTCCAGATACGGACCGACAAGCGCGCCCGTATCCCGGCCGTCACCCACGTTGATGGCTCCGGCCGGCTGCAAACGGTCGATGCCGCCACCAATCCGCGCTACCACAAGCTGATCTCCGCATTCCGCGAGTTGACCGGCGTGCCAATGGTGCTCAACACCTCATTCAACGAAAACGAGCCGGTGGTATGCCGGCCGCAGGAAGCGCTCGACTGTTTCCTGCGCACCAAAATGGATGTATTGGTGCTGGGCGATCACCTGATTGAGAGGCAGGGATGAAGAGTGACGAGGTTGGCAGTGACTACGTCTATTTTCCTGACAGTGAATCCAGTGCACACGATTATCTGCTGCCAGTAGTGACCCGTTTGTTGCAGCAGAACCAGCAGCGCGATGCTCGCGCTGGCAGGCTGTTCGAATGGGGGTGTGGCAATGCTTATTGTGCGGCAAGACTGCAGGCAGCCGGCTTCGATGTGACAGGTATTGATCTGTCGGCCACCGGTGTGCAGGTTGCCAATGCAAAACACCCATTGCTCAAGATCAAGCAGGGTTCGGTTTATGACAGTCAGGTCGCCACCTACGGTACCTTTCCGGCGGTACTCAGTATGGAAGTGGTCGAACATCTGCTCGCTCCCCGCAAGCTTGTAGCCAACATGTTCGAGATGCTGGCGCCTGGCGGCATCGCCATTGTCACTACCCCCTTCCACGGCTATTGGAAGAATCTGGCGCTGGCGTTGACAGGCAGGATGGATGCCCATTTCACGGCGCTTTGGGACGGCGGTCATGTCAAATTCTGGTCAATGGCAACGTTGGATACACTGTTGCGTGAGGCAGGATTCGTTGATATCCGATTTGAAAGAGTGGGGCGTATCCCACCGCTGGCGAAGTCGATGATCGCCATTGCGTACAAGCCGGCGTGACCAGATGAAGGTGTCGGTCATTACCGCTGTTCGGAATAATCGCGACACGATTGCCGCTGCACTGAACTCGGTGTTGGCGCAAACGTATGCCGATGTCGAACTGGTTGTCATCGACGGTGCCTCCACTGATGGGACGCTTGCAGTGTTGGAAAGTTACCGCGACAAGCTGGCAGTGCTGGTCAGTGAACGCGATGCCGGTATCTATGACGCCTTGAACAAGGGCATTGCCCGCGCCACTGGCGATGTCATCGGCTTTCTGCATGCAGATGATTTGTTGGCTGACACGACTGTGCTTGCCCGCATCGCAGAGGTTATGGCGTCGGGCGTTGAAGGCGTTTATGGCGATCTGTTGTATGTGCGCAAGCAGGACCCGTCACAAACTGTGCGTTACTGGCGCAGCCGCCCCTATACGCCTGACCTGCTTGCCAGGGGATGGATGCCCGCGCATCCGACACTCTATCTGAAACGTGCGGTATACCAGCGCCATGGCAACTTCAACACTTCCTACCGGATAGCAGCTGACTACGATTTCATGCTGCGCATTCTGGCGGCGGGGATCAGTGTCAGCTACATCCCGCAAGTGCTGGTGAAGATGCGCATTGGTGGCGCCAGCAATCGCAGCCTGCGCAACCTGATTCGAAAGTCGGCTGAGGATTGGCGGGCGCTGCGACAAAATGGGGTGGGCGGGGCGTGGACCCTGCTGTGTAAAAACCTCTCAAAACTGCCGCAATTTTTCTCGAAATCCGCTTGAAAGCGGCGCCGTCGGGAGCATTTCCCGCCTCATGACCACAGGTCCTGTGCAATACTTCTGGCATCAAGGCTGTCACCCACTATTTTTGCTACCGGCCATACCATGCGATGCCCGCGCAGCAAATGGTCAGCCCGGCAAATAGCCAGCCCAGCAAGCAGTTAGCCAGAGAGTCCCATGTTCGTCCCGGTTCTGACAGCATTTGCCCTCACCGCCATCCTTCTGTTGCTGTTGGCGCCACTGGCTCGTGTATGGGGGCTGGTAGATCGCCCGAGTAGCCGCAAGCAGCACCATGGCGACATTCCGCTCATCGGTGGCCTTGCCATGTTTCTCACGTTGGTGGTGCTGGTTCCCTGGTTCAGCGAACTCAATCCGGCAATGCTGTGGTATCTCACGGCCTGCGGCATGCTTGTAGTAACAGGCGTTGTCGACGATCGCTTGAACATCAACGTGGCTGTGCGAACCCTTATTGAAATCATTGCTGCGTTGATGATGATCTACGGGGGTGACTTGTGGGTGGGGAGTCTGGGTAACCTGCTTGGTTTCGGCGAGATCTACCTGCCGCGTTGGTTCTCTACGCCATTCACCATCATCGCAGTTTTTGGTATCACCAACGCATGGAACATGATCGATGGCATGGACGGCCTGGTAGGTGTTATCACGCTGGTGGCGCTTGCTGCTTTCTACATGCTCACCCACATGGCTGCGGCCAGCAACATTGTGCCCGTGCTATTGATCGGCGCCACAGCCGCGTATCTGTTGTTCAATCTGGGATCGAACCGGTTGATACCAAAAGTATTTATGGGTGACGCGGGCAGCAAACTGATCGGTTTTTCGCTGGTATGGTTACTGATCGACAGTACCCAGCGGGGCAGTTTTACCCGCATGGGTTTGCCTGCAGTATTGACGCTGTTCATCGTGGGGTTGCCACTGATCGACATGGTCGTCACCACAATGAGACGAATCCGCAAAGGGAAGCCACCGTTCGAGCCTGACCGCACCCATATCCATCATGTGTTGCAGCAGGCCGGTTTCAGCCACCAGGAAGTGCTGCTGCTGATTGCTGTGTTGTCTATCCAGATCGCCTTCATTGGCGCCGTGATGTACTTGCTGGGTTGGCAGCCCTGGGTCCAGTTCTGCATTTTCTGGTTTATCACGCTGGTGTATTTTTACTCGATAGAACACGCGTGGAAGGTGGCGCGCTGGCTCGACGACATGCGGGAAGGGCGCTGATCAGCCGTGCTGGCTGAACCAACGCCAGGCAGTGCCAATCATATCGTCAAGTGAGTGATGCTGTGGTTGCCAGCCCAGTACCTCACGGGCGCGAGTCGAGCTCCCCACCAGGCATGAGGGGTCACCAGGACGCCGCTCAATAATTTGGTAACCGATCGGCAGGCCCGTGATGGTGCGACAGGCAGAGATGACGTCGAGCACTGAGAATCCCGTACCGTTGCCCAGGTTGTAGGCTTCTGCGCCGGCAACCTTGCCGGCCAGCAGTCGATCGAGAGCGAGCGAATGTGCCTGCCCCAGATCATTCACATGAACATAGTCGCGAATGCAGGTGCCGTCGGCAGTAGGAAAGTCACCACCGAAGACCCGCAGTGTGGTGTCGGCCGGGTTGCCCCCATCACGGATGCGCAGTGCTTCCAGGAGTACCAGGGGAATCAGATGGGTTTCCGGCGAGTGACGTTCTCCCAGCTCGCCAGACGGGTCACAGCCAGCGGCATTGAAGTAGCGCAGTGAAATGCTTTGCAGGTTGTGCGCGAGGTGGAAGTCACCCAGCATGCCCTCGACCATCATCTTGGTGCGACCATAGGGATTGGCCGGTTGCTGACGATGGGTTTCGGTAAGCGGTAACTCCTGTGGTTCGCCATAAATGGCGCAAGTTGAGGAGAACACGAATTTGTTGATTCCCGCATTGTGCATGGCGATCAACAGATTAGCGCTGCCGACAACATTGTTGTGGTAATAGCGGCCGGCTTCACGCATCGATTCGCCGACATAGGCGAGTGCAGCGAAGTGCATCACTGCATCGATGGCATGGCTGGCAAAGCAGCGCTTGAGATCGTCGGCGTTGCAGAGATCGCCTACAAACAGCTCAGCGTCGACGACTGCATCGGCATGGCCGCGGAAGAGATTGTCGAACACGATGACGTTGTGACCCGCCTGCCGCAGAATGCGGCACATGTGGGAACCGATGTAGCCGGCGCCGCCGGTGACGAGAATGGAAGACTGGCTCATGGGGCTCGTTTGCTCATGTCGTATTTCTTGATAAGGATCATGCGTTGATAGAGAGCTTTCATCAGACAGAAATGAAAACCATTCGAGCCATCGAGAAATCCCAGCCGGAACACATAGCTGTACAAGAAGTACGCGAGCGGCCGGAACGGCAGCCGGGCGCCTATCTGTTTCACGGCTGCACGCCGTTGCAGGTTGTTGTTGGACAGCAGTGCAGACCATGCTACGGGCTTGTTGGCGTTCTGCAGCTCGTATTCGGCATCCTTGCTCGAATAGCGGTTCTGACGCTCAAACCATTCGTCGATGCCCTTCAGGTTTTCATCAATCAGGTCGTTGCTCATTTCAAGGATGCTGCCGTCGACAATCTGGGTTTCCGCATGTCCGCGATTGACGTAACGCACACGGTCGCGGTGAACCAGCCTGACAACCCACGTAGGATACAGGCTCGAATGTTTCAGCCACTGGCCCCACATGTGAAAGCGGCGTTTGATGCGAAAGGCGCCGACGCTAGCAGGAGTCTGCAAGAGCTGTGTCGTCATCTCGGCAACCAGTGCCGGCGTTACCCGTTCGTCGGCATCAAGGATGAGTATCCATTCATGGGCGGGTGTGCAGTTATCGAGTGCCCAGTTGCGCTGGTCGCCGAAGCCGGTGAACTTGTGCTGAAAAATCCGCGCACCCGCTTCCCGCGCAATGCTTTCGGTGGTGTCGGTACTGAAGGAATCGACAACGATTACATCGTCGCACCACGCCAATGCAGCAAGGCAGGAGGGTAGATGCACAGCTTCGTTCAAGGTAAAAATCATCACCGATACGGGGGTGCGGGTCGCTGCCGCATCGGGCGGCTGGGCAAGGCTCATGGGAATTCCTTCCTGCGGTTTTCCCGCCTATTCTATGGCGGATACCAGAAAACGAGGAATGCTGATGTCCAGAGACAGCCAGCGATCAGTGGATTCGCCGGAGAGTATGCATGAAGGATGTTAAGAAATTGCGATTAAACCTGGGGTGTGGTCATCAACGACCGGCCGGGTGGCACAATGCCGACTGCTCCCTGAATGCCCTGCTTCAGCGCATTCCGCTGCTGGGCAACATCATGGCCAAAGTGTCAGGGGCAACGGAGTACCATTCACACAATGTGCATTACATCGATATTGCGGCTCGCTGGCGCTTCGGCAACGGCGACGTTGACGTCGTGTATGCCTCCCATGTGCTGGAACACCTGAGTCTGCGGGATGCCAATCATTTTCTGCAGGAAGCCAGCCGCGTGTTGCGCCCTGACGGTGTACTGAGACTCGTCGTGCCGGACTTGCTGGCCACGGCACGCGAGTACATCGCCGAATCGGAGCAGGGAGTGCAGGATGCAGCTGCGAACATGTTGGCCGTGCTCAACCTGCATCGGGACAATGCCTATTCCCCTACCAGCCACTGGCTGCACCGGGCCTGTCATGCGCTGCAGGGCTGGCCGCACCAACACAAGTACATGTACGACCACACGGCATTGCAGGCACTGTTCGAGCAACATGGCTTCCGGGAAATACGTAAGTGCAGCTACGCGCAAAGTGTGCATTTGCCGGAGGTGACGGATGTCGAAAATACGGCCGAAGGCGTACCGTCACTATATCTGGAAGCATTGAAGTGATGCAGGCAGTGGTAACACTGGTGAGTGATGGCTGAGTACGACAAGGCAGTAGTGTTCCTTTGCTACAAGCAGGAGCTTTTCGTGGAGGCAGCGGTACGCTCACTGTTGAGTCAGTCAGTTCCGGTGCACGCGTGGTTGCTGGATGATGCTTCCCCTGATACTACCTGGCAGCGTGTGCTGGCCTGCCTGAGTGAGCCACGCTGCGAAAACGATACTTCCCACAAACTGGAACCATGCCGTGCTGTTGTGAATGGAGGGTTGGCAAAAAACTGGAATCGGGCAATACCGCATCTGACTGAAGAGTGGATTTACGTCTTCGAGGGCGACGATGTTTCAAACCCGGAAAGGATCGATCTTTGCGACCGTTTTATCCGCGCCCATCCATCTCTTGCTGTGCTGTCGTGCCGTGTGATGGAGTGCTCTGCTACGGGTACGCGCGAAGTTCCCCCACGTGGCATGGGGGGCATCTTTGGCGCTGGCAGCATCAAGGCTCTGGATTTTCCCGACATGCCGGGATGCTCGCTTGCAGTCAGGAGAGATGTGTTCAGCGTATTCGGTAAACTGAACCGCCGTCTGCTGACGGTGGACTCAATATTGATAAGGCGAGGGCTGATGCTGGGCGACGCTGGTTTGCTGGATGAGACACTTGTCTCGTATCGCAAGCATGACAGTAATGTGAGTCGCGTATTCGATCTGCGGTACGATTCGTTAAAGTCTTTCCGTCATTCGATGCTGTCGATACAACGGCACACGCTGGGCAGTCTGCATGAATTCAAAAAGTTGTGGCGCTACGGTCTGCGTAATGGTGGTGCCGGCACTGCACGCGTTATCCTGGCAAAGAGGATTTACCTGGAAACCAGGGCACATGCTGCTCTCGGATTGGCATTGGCGAGCGGTAGCAGAAGACAGTTGTTCATGACTGCCGCGGCGAACATTCTAAGCAGGAAGGAGTACAAGGTTTCCCAAAGAGCATTGGCATTGGCAGTGTGGAGTCGCACCTGGTCGGTGTGGGGTGCATGCAAGCAACGCTTGCGCGCAGTGATGAATTTGCTGCGGGGTCGGGAAAAACGATGACAGTCTCCAATCCGGATGCATGGCGCCCCGTCAGTTTTGTCGGTCGGCTGTTCAAAAGCTATCTGCTGATGCCCGAGCATCCTGCCAAGGTGCGTGTCGAAACGTTGCTGGGTAAAGCGCTTTTTGGGAGCGGCATCACGCTGCAAGGTCATGGCGCCCGCCTGCAACTGGATGCCAATGACTGGATTACGCGAATGCTGCTCGAGCACGGCAACTATGAACAGCAATCACTCGCGCTGGCCAAACGACTCCTCAATCGTGGGGGGACGTTTCTGGATATAGGCGCGAATTTCGGTTTGTATACCTGCATTCTGGGCACGTTGCCAAACGTTGGCTGCATCGCGGTTGAGCCCTCAGCGGAAATGTTTCTTCGCTTGAAGCGCAATCTGGCACTGAATGCATCCATACGGGTGATGACTGCACATTTGGCTCTATCAGCTGACACAATGCTGGTGTCGTTTGGCAGTCCTGATGCCGGCAACAAGGGGATGAGCAGGATAATGGCCTCTCGGGGCGAAGACCTGATTGCCTGCATATCGCTGAATCGACTGCTGGATCACATCAAGCCTGGGCCGGTGACCCTGATGAAGATCGACGTTGAAGGGCATGAGATGGATATTCTCCGCGCGTTCGATTTCGCGGGCCCTTATCGGCCGGCCAACATCATCGCCGAGTACGTGCCTGCCCACGACGCAGCACGCCTCTCATTCGCCGATTACTGCGAATTCTTCCGGCAGCAGGGTTATGAATTGCTGACGGTGACTGGAGAAACCATCCGTGAGGGGGCTATCCCCGAGCACAATATCTGGTTGAAAGACAGACAGGTTTCCTGAGCTGGCGCTTCAGTCCTTTACCCATGTTGTCGTACTACTCCTTGCAGTTATCGGGCAGTTATCGAGCAGTTGAGTGCTTTGCCCGCGGCTGCTGTATCCACTATCCTCTGCGGACCGCCATAATGCCCATGACCGATAAACTGGCCCAGCACCCCTCGGGAAGCTCCAACATGGAAGACAAAAGCAAGATCTTGCAGACCCTGTTCCCCAAGGCCGTTCTCAAGGCATTGACGCGCGAGTCCCTGCAAGCCATTCCTGCCGGCATGCAGATCGACGGCATGGTGGTCATTCATGCATTTCCGTTCCGGGTGGGGCGCGAGTCACGTGTGACCGTTATCAACGGCAGAATCCATCGTATCGAGCGACCCAATGTCGGCGATGTAAAGCCGACCAATGAGATGTATCTGCTGGATGCCGGCGATTTGCTGCAGGTTTCCCGCGAGCATTTCCAGATCGAGCAGACGGCGGACGGCTATGTCGTGACTGACCGTGGCAGCAAATGTGGTGTCACCGTGGCGGGCAAACGCATCGGTGCCGGGACTGGCGTCAAGTCGGCGCCAGTGGTGGATGGCGACCTTATCGCCATTGGCACGTCGGAAACCAACTACCTGTTCTCCTTCATTGCCGGTTTCGACAAATCACACTGGTAGGTTGCAATCAACCAATAGCCATCAAGCGACCGCTGCCCTCAACTCTTGCATCAAGTCCTACCAGTTTTGCGCCGGCAAACAAGGCGTGCGGCGTACTTGAGACTGCAGGCAGCCCGGTGGACGCTTCCAGCGGTGCCAGAATTTCCAGCGTACGCAAACCTCCGCATGAGACCAGTATGGCGTCCGCACGCGGTGCGGACTTCACGACCTCATTGCAGAATTCGAGCAGCATTGGTTGCGTCACGCGGTTGATGTCTTCCACCGCTTCAACGCCCATCCCTTTCAGTGCCACCACTTCAAAGCCATGCTCCTGCAAGAAAGAACGCAGGCGTTCATTGACTTCATCGTTGTAGGCAGTGGGTGCAGCCACGCGAGTGGCGCCGACGGTTTTGAGGCCCTGGATGACAGCGGTGCTCATCGTGGTCACTGGCAGGCCATTGGTGGCGTCACGCAGGCTCTGGGTGAGGCGCTGGTTGTATGCTTCGCCCTTGAAGAAACTCAGCGAGGTTCCCATCAGCACGACAGCTTCCGCACCGCGTTCCACCAGTTTGCGGGCAGCAGGTGCAATGCGGTCAATGACAGCTTCGTAGCCTTCCGGAGTCATCGTTTCCAGCCCGAGTGCCTCAGTCAGATACTCAATGCGGTCGCCATACATGGCGAGGCCTTCGTCAGGCACGCCGCGACCTGCGGGTGGAAAGATGAGCCCCAGTTTGGGTACAGCATTGGCGGCGCGCACCGTCGAACCCAGCAGGGAATGAACGAGTGTGCAGGCAGTTGCTGCAAGCAGTTGACGGCGTAGCAGATTCATGGGAGTTCCTCCGGGAGAGCAGCTATTGTCACTGCATTTCTCAATGGCGTGCAAACGGGTACTCTAGCCGCCTTGCATGTCCGCTGCCTGAGCAGTGATCTACCAGTTTGGGAGTCAAGGGTGTCTGAAGGTTATTTTGATTTGGTTGCAGGTCGCGATGTTTGTGGCTGGATCTGGGATCCCGCCAATCCGCAACTGCCAATCATGGCGCATGTGTTTATCAATGGCAGGGAAGTCTGCTCAGGCCTGGCCAATCACTATCGACCCGACCTGCAGGCAGCCGGCATAGGCAATGGCGAACACGCTTTTTACGTGCCGCTACCGGATGAATACCTCAATGGGCAGGAAGTCTTGCTGGAAGTACGCGGCATCGATGGTCTTCCCATTCATCGTACACCGCTGGTGACCACACTGCCCAATCTGGTGTTTCAACCGATTGCGCCGCCACCGGTGCCGCACCCGATTCCTCTGGCCGTTTGCGGCATTGTGCGTGACGAGGCGCCTTACTTGCTGGAGTGGATCGCCTGGCATCGGTTGATTGGCGTCGATCACTTCGTGCTGTTTGATAACGAGAGTGTCGATGGCACGACGGCCATGCTGAAATCGCTGGCGAAAGCAGGTCTGGTCGATCATGTGGTGTGGCCCAACATCAAGGACATGCCTGCACAGCGTGCTGCCTACATCGCCGGGTTGGCGCGACTGGGCTGGCGCTGCCGCTGGGTTGCCTTTATCGACGCTGATGAATTCCTGAATCCGCTGCGGGGCGAAACCTTGCCGCAGATTCTCGCTGACTACGACACGGCAGCAGGGCTGGTAGTGCCGTGGCGCCTGTTTGGCTCCAATGGCCATGTGCAGAAGGATGACGAACTCGTCATCAATCGTTTCACTCGCCGCGGGCCTGCAGAGAGTCATTTGAATCACAGTGTGAAGACCATCGTGCAGGCGCGCCTTGTAGCGCGGCCCGACATTCATACGCCCAAGTTGGCAGCAGGTTCACTGGTAGACGAGTTCGGCGAACTTGCCGGCACCCAGGGACATCCTGATCGGCATGCGGTGCCGGCAGCGCAAAGGCTGGTGCTGAACCACTATTTCACGAAATCGCGCGAGGAGTGGTACCACAAGCGCCTGCGTGGCAAGGCCTGTGAAGTGGTGGGCACCGATGGTTGGCTGCGACCAGACAATCATTTCGATGCGCATGATCTCAACGACATCGAAGACCTTGGTCTCGCCAACCGCGCGGCAGAGGTGCAGGCAGAGATAGCCCGCCTGCGTCAGTTGCTCTGATTGCTTACGAGTTCTGCTGCCGGTGCAGCAGCATGTCGATCGCGTCCTGCATCGACGTGGCGCGCGTCAGACCTGCTTCATTGACGAAGAAAATCTCGTCGGCATTTTCGATTGTATTCAGGCGATGGGCGATGATGACGCGCGTGGTATGCGCGGGCAGTTTGCGCAGAATTGCTTCCAGCAATTGCTCGGTCACCGTGTCGATGTTTGCGGTTGCTTCGTCGAGAATCAGCAGGTCGGGGTGCCGCAGCACGGCGCGCATGAACGCGATCAATTGCTTCTGACCCAGTGACAGCGAATCTCCACTGGCAGCAACCGTCGCCTGCAAGCCGCCGTCAAAGCGCACCAGCAAGCCTGTCAGTCCGTCGGCTTCCAGCACGCCCATCAGCTCCTCATCGTTGAGCTCGGCATACTTGTCGTTGCCGTAGAGGATGTTGTCGCGCACGCTGCCGGAGAACAGCACGGGTTCCTGCAGGATAAAGCCAATGCGCAGCGCACGCTCGGCAGGCTCAACAGTACGGATGTCCTGCCCGTTAAGCAGCACGGTGCCCGTGGTAGGGTCGTAGAGACGCGCCATAAGCGATGCTGTGGTCGTCTTGCCACCCCCAGTCGGCCCTACCAATGCATAGGTCTTGCCGCGTTTCAGTGTGAAGTTGAGGTTCTGCAGAATGACGCGCTCGGGCGTGTACTGGAATGACACATCGCGGAATTCCAGCAGCGTGTCGGCATCCGTGTTCCTGGGCGACGTGGCTGGCAGCAAGGGCATGTCATTTTCCATCTGCAGAATCGCCGAGATGCGATCCCAGCCGGCGAGTGCCACCTGGAAGTTGGCCCAGATCGCGGCCAGCTGACGCAGCGGGTTGTAGAAGTTGGTGACATACGCGAGATAGCTGATCAGCAGCCCGAGCGTGAACGACCCTGCCATGATCAGGTGGATGCCATAGACCAGCACAAACAACTGGGCGAGGTTGGATGACAACCCGAATACCGGTGTGAACAGGTTGTTGGCAATGCCAGCCACAATGGATTTCTGATAGCTGTTCTGGTTTGCCTCATCGAAACGATTGCGGAAAAAGTCACGGCGATTGAAGGCGACGATGACGCGGAAATTGTTGAGGCTTTCGGTCACTTCGGCGGAGAGACCGCCAGTGGCAGCCATCGCGTCCGCGTTCTTGCGTTTGACCCATGGCGATACCAGACGGGTGAACACGAGCAACAATACAGCCGGCAACAATGCTGCTGCCCCCAGCTGGAAGTTGATGACCAGCAGGAATACTGCCGCCCCGCACATGATGACAAGGGAGCCCACGAACTGCACCAGCGTGTGCGAAAAGAACTGGTTGAGTTTGTCAGTATCGTTATTGATGCGGGAGATCAGATCGCCGGCCTTGTTGGCATTGAAAAAAGCGACAGGCAGCTCCTGCAGTTTGGTGAAGATGCGCGAGCGCAGATTGAACAACACGCGCTGGCCAACACCGCCCATCAACCGGGTTTGCAGATAGCTGGTGAACAATCCAACGACGTATAGCACGAACAAAATGCCGGAATAGCGCAGCATGCCATCGAAACTGCCGGCGCTGATGTAGGTGTCTACGATGTGCGCGATCAGCAGCGGGGCGCCAAGGTTCACCAGCGAGTTGCACAACGTCGCAATCGACGCATAAACGAGAATGGCCTGTTCACCGGCCAGCAACGGCGACAGACCCGCAATGGCCTTCCATGCCGAGACCTTTGCCTTCTGCGGTTTGTCGGTCTGCTGGTTAAGAGCGTAATTCATAGGAACTGGTCGAGCGCTGCGAGTTGTAGATCTGCACGTACTCCGGCGAGCTGTGCATCAGTTCATCGTGGGTGCCGGCGGCAAGAATCTCGCCTTCCATCAGCAGGATGATCTGGTCGTAATGCATGATCGGCGCGATCTTTTGCGTGATCGACACCAGTGTCAGCTGTGGATAGTTGCGGGCAATATTGGCGAGAATTTTCTGCTCAGTATTCTGGTCCACGCGCGCCGTGAAATCG
>JAZKEH010000294.1:0-747 GCA_040387155.1 Pseudomonadota bacterium
TTCTATGTGCAGGAGGCTGGCAACGGCACAGCCATTCTCGACATCAACGGCACCACGCCGATGAATCCTGCCTCGACGATGAAGGTGCTCACCACGCTGACTGCACTTGAGCATCTCGGCCCCGCCTACAGCTGGCATACCGAAGCGCATGCACTGGGCACGCTGCAAGACGGCACCCTGACCGGCGATTTGCTGATCAAGGGCGGTGGCGATCCGTACTTGCTGGAAGAACAACTGCGCAACATGCTGAAGGCTGTGCAACGCGCCGGCGTCCACACCATCACCGGCGACCTGCTGCTCGACACCAGCTACTTCGCCGCCACTGTCAGCCAGGACGCCCCTATCGACAACCAGGAAGACCGTGCCTACAACGTGCTGCCGAATGCGCTGATGAGCAACTTCCAGGCGGTGACGTTCTACTTCCGTCCCGATGCCGATGGCCAGCACGTCGTCATCGATGCCGACCCCGCGCTCAGCAATCTGACCATTACCAACAATCTGCAGCTGTCCAGCGGACCGTGCGAAGGGTACCAGCGCGGCATAACCTTCAACGAAGACGATGCCCGTCCCGACCATGTCCAGTTCGACGGCAAGTTTCCTGCGCAATGCGGCCAATACGCCCTGGTGCGCTCGGTGATGACGCCCGAACAGTTTTTCTACGGGCTGTTCACGATGCTGTGGCAGCAACTCGGGGGCGAATTCCACGGTTCACTGAAGCTGGCGAATGCCCCGCAGGACGCCACGCCG
>JAZKEH010000294.1:757-3189 GCA_040387155.1 Pseudomonadota bacterium
TCGGGGCTGAAGAATTCGACGTGCCAGCGACACTGCAAACCGGCGGTGACGTCATCAACGAATACCTCACCATGCTTGGCATCGACAGCACCGGGCTGGTCGTGTCCAACGGCGCCGGCCTGGCGCGCGATACCCGCATCAGCCCCTTCTTGCTCAACAAGGTGCTGCAGCAGGGCCACGCCAGTCCCTATATGGCTGAGTTCATCGCCTCACTGCCCATCAATGGCATCGACGGAACCATGAGGAATCGCCTGCGCAGCACCGCCATGCGAGGTAATATGCACATAAAAACAGGTACGCTGGATGAAGTATCGGCAGTGGCCGGCTACGTAACTGCAAAGTCGGGCAAGCAATACACCGTCGTGGGCATGCTCAACCATACTTTGGCCGACAGAGGGCCTGGAGTGGAGTTGATGGACGCGCTGCTCACGTGGGTATACGAACAATAACTCTGAAGACGAAAGCATTGAATCACACTGGAAAAAATCCCATGACCTTGACACCTGCTCACAAACTTTCCCGCTTGACCGTTGCCATCGCCACCATTCTGCTGGTGCCCACAACGTTCGCCGCCGACCAGCCAGCCCTCGAAGAAATTACCGTTACCGCGCAGAAACGCGAAGAGTCACTGAGCGACGTGCCAATCTCCGTCAACGTGATTGATGCCGAGCGCATCGAAGCCGGCAACATCAACAAGATTTCCGATCTCACAGAATTCGTTCCCAACCTGAGCATGACCGAAACCGGCGTCAGCACGCAGTTGTATGTGCGGGGCATCGGCTCCGGCAACAACCAGGGTTTTGAACAATCCGTCGGCCAGTATGTCGATGGCGTTTACTACGGTCGCCAGATGTTGATGCGCGCGCCGTACCTCGACCTCGCCCGCATCGAAGTGTTGCGTGGCCCGCAGAGTACGCTGTTCGGCAAGAACACCATTGCCGGTGCCCTCAACTACACCACTGCACGTCCCACGGATGAACGCGAGTTCAGCGTACGCGCCTTGCGCGAATTTGAATCCGGCCAGACTGAATTGACCGCCGTAGCATCCGGCCCCATCACCGATGCATTCCGCGCGCGTCTCGCCTGGCGCGGCTATGAAGAAGACGGTTATCTGTACAACACCTTCCGCAATCGCGATGAACCGCAGCGCGATGAAGACACTTACCGCCTCACACTCGACTGGGACATCAATCCCGACTTCACTGCGTCATTGAAAGTAGAGCGCAACGATTTCGTCACCAACGGCCGCCAGATCGAGATCGTCAAGGACTTCCCTAATTTGTTTCCGGCCGGCTCCACACCGATTGCCGGTTTGAATCTGCAGCAGATCCTCGGCGTCTTCGGCCAGCCCGCGATGGAATCAAATCTTGATTTCAAGCGTCAGGCCAATAGTGCTGAACGCAGCGACAACGAAATTGAAAACCAGACGCTGACGATGGACTATGACTTCGACGCCTTCACACTTACGTCGATCACTTCACACGTGAAGTACGCCTTCGACGAAACCTGCGACTGCGACTACGTGCCATCCAACAACTTCAGCGTACGCCTCGGCGAAGAGTACACACAACGCAGCCAGGAATTCCGCTTCACGTCGCCCACCGGCGGCATGTTCGAATGGCAGGCCGGTTACTACTTCCAGGACGCCGAGATGACGTCGATCGAAGTGCTGAACATTCCAGCGGATTCACTGCTGCGCACGCTGGCACTGACCTCTACTGATCCAGCGCGTCGCGCGTTGATCGCCTTGCCCGGCACGCGCCTGTGGCGCGATAACGGCCAGGACAGCGAAACCAATGCTGTCTACTTTCAAGGCGCCGACGATTGGCGCCTTACGCTCGGTGGTCGCTACACGCAGGAAGACAAGAGCGGCTACCGCCGTCTGAACACTTACGACATCGCCACCAATCTGCCGACGACGAATCCACAGGCACCACTCGTCTATTTTGGCGCGTTCAAGATTTACACCGAGCAATTGGCGGGCCGCACCATCGCCCCTGGCGTTGTTGCACCCGGCCACAACCTGAGCGGCGATCGTAACGAAAGCCAGTTCACGCCGATGGTGAACCTTGAGTGGGACATGAACGACCAGACCATGGTCTACGCCAGCGCCACTTCTGGCTTCAAGGCCGGCGGTTTCGACGGCCGCGCCAACAACCCCTTCTCGTTTGAGTTTGAAGAGGAAGAAGCCGAAGCCTACGAGATCGGCAGCAAGAGTTTGCTGTTCAACAATGCAGTGGAACTCAACGTCGCCTACTTCTTCACCAACTACAACGACTTGCAGGTAAGCCAGTTCGACGGCTCCTTCGGCTTCAACGTCGCCAACGCGAAAGAAGCCGAAGTGCAAGGCATCGAACTCGATGGCCGCTGGGCGATGACCGATGACTTCACGCTGGCCTATTCATACTCGTGGCTCGACTTTGAATTCACCA
>JAZKEH010000294.1:3199-3548 GCA_040387155.1 Pseudomonadota bacterium
GCAACTGCTACAACCGCCAGGTGCCCGATGGTCTCGTCGTCAACGGCCTGCGCTTGTGCGACTACACCGGCAACACCGGCCAGTACACACCCGAAAACAGCGCCAGTCTGGCACTCGACTACAACCATCCGTTCAACGCCGGCATGCTGAGCGGCATGGTGTTGGACGGCAGCCTTATGTACAACTACCGTTCCAGCCAGTTGATCCACGACAACCAGGATCCCAACATGGAGATCGACAGCGTCGGTCGCCTCAATGCACGCATCGGCCTGACCAGTAATAACTGGGATTTGGCACTGGTTGGCAAAAACCTGACGAACGAAAAAGTACTCACCTACGCGGGCAACGT
>JAZKEH010000295.1:0-2386 GCA_040387155.1 Pseudomonadota bacterium
CCAACCAATAAAAACAGGAGAAGCACATGAGCGACAACTACGACATCGTCACGATTGGTTCAGGTCACAACGGCCTCGTTGCTGCAGCCTACCTCGCCGCAGCCGGCAAGAAGGTATTGGTGGTCGAGCGTCAGCCGTGGTTCGGTGGCGGTGTGATCACCCGCGAGCTGACCGTGCCTGGCTTCAAGCATGACCAGCACAGCATGGCGCACATCTTTATCCAGGCGAACCCTTTGATCAAAGACGATGAGCTTGGCCTCATCTCAAAATACGGCCTCAAATATATCTATCCGGAAATTCCGCTGATGTCGGTGTTTCCCGACGGCACCACACTTGCGCTCTACACTAACCGCGACAAAAACTATGAGGAGATTGCGCGTTTCTCGAAACGCGATGCAGAGTCGTATCTCAAACTCAGCGAACTCGGGGCTACTTATTTGCCGGCTATCGTGGGTGGCATGTTCAGCACGCCAGCGCCCACCGGCGCCATGTATGCCTTTATGGATCAATCACGCGAAGGTCGGTTGATGATGTCGATCATGCAGAAGAGTGCGTACGACATCGTCAAAGAGTATTTCACTGACGAACGCGTGTTGTTGCACTTCACGCGCATGGTCAGCGAGAACCTGACGGGGCCAGAAGAGAAAGGCACCGGCATTGGCTTGTTCGTGTTCCTGTCCTTCCTTGAGAAATACGGCATTGGTGTTGCCGAAGGTGGCAGTGGCCAATTGTCGAATGCATTGATTCGTTGCATTGAGGACCACGGTGGCAGCGTGCTTGGCAACATCAGCGTTGAGAAAGTATTGACCGAGAAAAGTCGTGCAGTTGGCATCCGCTGTACTGATGGCCGTGTGTTCAAAGCAAAAGATGGCGTCATTGGTTCCATCCATCCGCACGACATCGGCAAGTTCATCGACGGCGTCGAGCCGCACATTGTAGAAGAAGCCGCGAAAACCGAACTGACCGCGAACGTTGTCTTCACCATACACGCCGCGCTGAACGAACCACTGAAATTCAAATGCGGCGACAAGGCCCGCAGCGCAATGATGATCGAACTGCTGCCAGACCGTATCGACACGCTACGCGGTCACTTCGACGAACTGCGTTATGGCAAGCTGCCGAAAGATTCCCTGATCGGCCTCGGCTCCGTTACCAACATTGATCCCAGCCGTGCGCCGGCAGGCAAGGCCACCATGCACGCGTGGGACTATGTGCCCTACGAACATCCGAACGGCGGCGCCAAACACTGGGACGTCTGCAAGGAAGAGTTTGCCTGGAGCATGGTCGACAAGATGCAGCCGTACATCAGCAACCTCAACAAGGACAACATTCTGAAGTGGCATTGCGACAGCCCGCTCGACATGGAGCGCCACAGCGCCAGCTTCCGCAAAGGCGACATCCACGGCGTTGCCTTCAACCTTGTGCAGAGTGGCGCGCATCGTCCAACGCCTGATCTCGGCCAGAACACAGTGCCGGGCATTGATCGCTTCTATCTGGTCGGCCCGTTCCAGCATCCCGGTGGTGGCGTGTTCGGCGCCGGTCGCGCTACCGCGATGAAGATGTTTGATGATCTTGGATTGTCGGTCGACAAGTTGAATTGATACGCCCCTTGATCAAAGGGGTCAGCGTGGCTTGATCTGTTCTGCAACCAGAGCTGATCAAGTCAGTCTGGCCCTTTTTATTTCCGCCCTGTAATTGTGCGCTGTAGCAGCCGCACGAGCCCATATGGCGCCATTTTTCGCGGCATTCCCACTCAAACGCACCCATAAGTTCACTGGCACAGGCCTTGCTTTGTTCTCGGCATCCACACTGCCCAGGAGCATGTTGATGCAGGTCCGCCTTCGTCGTTTTACCCGTACTTCGCTTGCACGCGCACTGTCGTGCACCACCGTTCCCCTTCTCGGCGTCTTCAGCCACAGCGCGCTGGCACAGCCACCGGCGTTCGAGGAAATCTTCGTCACCGGCTCGCGGCGACAGGAAAACGTGCTCGACATTCCGATCAACATTACAGCTGTCGAGGGTTCAACGATCCAGGATCTCCGCCTCGACGGCATCTCCAAGATTGCTTTCTATGTACCCGGTCTCAAGGTAGTGGACACCGGCCCTCGCGATGAAGTGCCCGACATTCTGGTACGCGGCCTCAACACCACGGGACTGGGACCAGGCTATGTGACGGACACTGTCGCTACTTATTTTGGTGAGATTCCACTGCAGCTCGACATCAAGCCAGTTGATCTCGAACGGGTTGAAGTGTTGATAGGACCGCAAGGCACCTTGTATGGCCAGGGCACGATGGGCGGCGCGATCCGCTATTTGCCCGTGCGCGCCGACATGAGTGACGTGTCGATGACAATGCGCAGCGACCTTAACACCAATATTGAAAGCG
>JAZKEH010000296.1:0-3058 GCA_040387155.1 Pseudomonadota bacterium
GGCATTCTGCTTGTTGATCTGTTGCAGCGTGGTGTAAGGAATGGCGACGATGTTGTCGAGATCGCCGCCGTGCGGATCGCCGCCCATGGGTGCGAGCTCGCCGACCACCGTGAATATCTGTGGACCTATCACCAGCGTCTGCCCCACCGGTGAACTGCCAATGCCGAACAGTTTCGTCTTGACGGTTTCGCCGATAACCGCGACTCGCGCCTTGCCGGCGATATCGGCTGCAGTGAAGAAGTTGCCCTCTACTGGCTGATAGCCGAGCACCAGCGGCGGTTGTTCACTGACACCCATCAACGCAGCATTCTGGCTGACGCCATTGTTGACCAGTGCAACGCGGCGGCTGGTCAGCAAGGGCGACCAACCGCCGACGCCGGCGATGCGCTGGACAATCGCCGCCACGTCGTCTGCATCCAGTTGCTGCGCACCGACCACATCGCCACGCGTTGCAATACTGAGTGAGTTCGGCAGGAAGGTGCGATTGAAGTAGTTCAGCACGGACACCTTGAACCCGCTGCCCAGAGCCAGACCGGTTGTCAGCGTGAACACACCGATCAGGATGCCCAGCATCATGATGAATGACTTGTACTTGAAACGCAGAAAGCGTCTGGCGACGGCGGCAATCAGCAGCGGCTTGTTCATGCGTGCACCCCTGTTGCCAGTTCGTCGCTGATCAATGCGCCGTCGCGCAGCGTCACGATGCGATTCGCAGTAGCAGCGACTTCGCGACTGTGGGTAATGAAGATGACGGTGGTGCCGCGTGCGTTGATGGTACTGAAGAGTTCGAGAATTTCGCCCTGGGTCGTGGAGTCCAGATTACCGGTGGGTTCATCAGCCAGAATCAGATCCGGTTCGTTGACGAGCGCACGCGCGATGGCGACGCGTTGTTGCTGACCTCCCGACAGTTCGTGTGACAAATGAGTTGCCCTGTCGCTGAGACCCACGGCGGCCAATGCGCGCTTGCTGCGCCCCACAGGATCATCACTGTCACTGTAGAGCAGCGGCAACTGCACATTCTCCAGCGCCGTTGTGCGCGGCAGCAGATGGAAGGCCTGGAACACGAAACCTATCGTGCGATTCCGCAACTTTGCCAGTTCGCGTTCGCTTAGCTCGCCGACGTTGCGTCCCTGCAGCAGATAACTGCCGCTGTCTGGCCGGTCGAGCAAGCCGAGCATGTTCATCAGTGTCGACTTGCCGGAGCCGGAAGGTCCCAATATCGCGACGCACTCGCCGCGCTCGATGCGCAGGCTTACCGCACGCAACGCGTGCACTGGCTGCTCGCCTTGCTTTTGGTAGGTCTTGCACAGCTGATTGATCTCTATCATCGAGCTCTCCTTATTCGGCTGAGGTGGCGCGCGCCAGCCACTGTTGATAGTCACTGACATAGCGTTCACCTTCGTTGAGGCCGCTGGTGATGGCGACGGCGCCTGCGTTGACGATGCCCACCTGGACGGCGCGCTGCTGCCAGTCGGCGCCGTTCTGCACCATGACAAGGTAACGTTCACCTTCGCTGTGCAAAGCGCTGCGTGGGATCAGCAAGGAGTGGCTCTCTTGCTGCAACACAAACTGCACCTGCGTCGTCATGTCGGGCCGCAGCAGAAAATCCGGTTGTGGGGTGAAGTCGATGACGGCGATGTAGTTGACGACGTTGTTGATGATTTCGGCAGCGGGATGGATTGTCGTGACCGTGCCGGTGAATTCGGTGGCAGGCCAGGTATCCACGCGGAACTGCACCTGCTGGCCCGCACGAATGCGACCGATGTCGGCCTCATCGACGTAGGCGTGTATCTCAAGACGCTGCAGATCGAGAATGGTGAGAAACGTAGGCGCTGCGAAACTGGCGGCTACCGTTTCGCCCTGCCGTGTCGTGACGGAGGCCACGGTGCCGGCGATCGGCGCCGTGATGTGTGTCCACGACAACCGTGTTTGCGCGGCTGCCAACTCCGCTTCGGCCTGCATGACTCGGGCTTCGTTGAGCTGCACTTCCTTGCGCAGCGTGTCGATCTCCACCGCCGCGATGGCAGCGACGGCCTGATTGCGCACCAGCAGCTGCTGGCTCCACACCAGTTGCGCCTTCAACTCCAGCACACGCGCCTGCAGCTGCGTGACTGTGCTCTGCAATTCGCTGTCATCCAGTTCAGCCAGCAATTGGCCGGCGCTGACCTCATCGCCAACATCCACCAATAGTCTGGCCAGCACGCCAGACATACGCGAACCGACCCGTACTTCGGCGCCGGTCTGCGGCTTGATGACGCCGGATGCCACGACCACGTCGGCGATGCCACCCGTAGTGGCGATCTGCGTCGGCAGCGTGTTGAAGGCATCAGATTCTGCAACAGCCGGCGCCCCACCGAGGTAGCGCCACAGCGCCACCGCAATCAGCAAGGCAATCACCAGCAGGGAAGTTTTCATCGACAGGCCCGTCATCCAATAGCGAGCATCGTAGAGAGCCTGTGTAACTGCTCTGTAACAGCGACGAATCTGTTTGTATCAGGTACATTACTGGCGGGAGCAGTGACCCACCCCATCAAAACAGCATAAGAATAATAACGATGAACCTGATCCTCGCTGACAGCCGTTACCTGCGTTACTTCTCCTTCACCATTTTCTATATCGCCCAGGGCCTGCCGTTCGGCCTCGTGTCATATGCGTTGCCGGCCTTTCTGGCCGAGCGTGGCGTTGAGCCGGCAGCGATAGCCGGCTTTATCGCAGTGGCCTCGTTGCCGTGGAGTTTCAAACTGCTGGCCGGCCCGCTGATGGATCGCTTCACCTGTCTCGCGATGGGTCGCCGCCGGCCATGGGTCATCCTCGCGCAAATCGGCATGGTGCTTACCGGCGTTGCGTTCGCTTTCTTTCCGGAAGGCCTCGACAACATCGCCGTGCTGACGACGCTGTGCTTCCTGTTGAACTGTTTCTCGGCAACGCAGGACGTTGCCGTCGATGGCATGGCGATCGACGTACTGCCTGTCGACGAACAAGGCCGCGCCAACGCGTTCATGGCCTTCGGTCAGGTACTGGGGATTTCCGTATCGAGCGCGATCAGCGCCTTTGTGTT
>JAZKEH010000296.1:3068-5121 GCA_040387155.1 Pseudomonadota bacterium
CTCAGCTATGGCCTGCCGGGCGTCGCGCTGATGTTGTTCATCGGCTTCGGCCTGATCCTGTACTGGAGCATCGCCGTGCGCGAACGCGCTGGCGAGAAAGTGTTGCCGTGGACAGCGGGTGAGCCCACCGCACGCTCACTCAGCTTGAAGGCCGAAGGCTGGGGCCAGATCACCAAAGACCTGTTCAAGGTGCTGTTCCTGCCCGCCAGCCTGCTATTACTCGGCGCCTCCTTCCTGTTCCGCTTTGCCGACGGCTTCTGGATAACACTGGCGCCGATCATCGTCGTGCAGGAACTGGGTTATCAAAGCACTGACTATTCTTCCTTCACTGCCATCACTGGCCCCATCGCTGCCGTTGCCGGTTTATTGCTTGGGCCATTCATCGATCGCAAGGGCGTCAAGATTTTCTATGTGCTCACGATGGCGCTCTATGGCGCTCTGGCCATGGTGGTGGGACTGTCGCAAGGCGCGTGGATATCGCCGCAATTCCTGATGTCGGTGGGTGTGTTGCAGGCCTTCATCTATCAGGGCGTCTTTATCAGCTTCATCGCCATCCACATGAACCTGTGCTGGGTGAAGGTGTCGGCGACCCAGTTTGCGTTGTACATGGCGTGGGTCAATCTGGCGCGATCCTTGGGCGCCGGCGCACTCGGCGGCTTGCAGCCGTGGCTGTCCTATAACCAGATGTTCTTTGTCGTGGGCATCGCCTTCTTTATCGCCGCGGCGCTGGTGTCGCGCGTCAATCTGGCAACGCATCGACAGAAAGTACAGGTGCTGGAGCAAGAAGCGCTCTGAGAGAAGACGCGTCCATGGCTATCCTCAAGTAGGATAGGGTTTACACCCATAGCCTCTCCCGTGGCTTGATGCCACCATGCCGCATGACTAAACGATTCTTCATCAAGGTACTGGCGCACCTGTGCGCTGTCTTCGTCGTGGTCGCTGTCATTTATGCCTTCCGCACGGACCTCGTGCGCTTCGGCGGCAACCGCTTTCTGGCAAAAGACGAAATTGCGATAACGCGACTTGAGAACCTGCAGGTAAGCCTGAGTCGCGCCACAGCGGACGTCATTGAGCTGCGACTGCGCTCGGGTCAACGGCTCGTGCTGTCTGAGGTCGTGCTTGGCTATCGCACAAATTCAGTGACAGCGGCGCCGGTGGTGGAGTCTGTTGCGGTGGGCTCTGCCCAGCTGCTGCCTGCCATTGATGGAGCTGTCGCCAGCGAAAATGACGATGAAGAATCCGGCCCCTTGCTGATCAGCGACGCCCTGCAGCTGTTGCGTGAACTGCCGCTGGCCAGCGTTGCCATTACTGAACTCTCGTTGCCACAGCGCACACAACCATTGGCACTGACGCTGCAGCACACGGGCGGCGAACTCAACGCCAGCATTACCAGCGGCGACCTGCAGTTTGTGACGCGCTTTAACCAGCCTGATGCGGCGGCTACTGCGCTGTTGCAGGTGACGCTGGTACGCGGCGTTGAAACAGTCGGCAATTTCAGCGTCTCGCTGGAGCCGCAACAGGACACCTATGCCTTGGTCGGCGCAGGTCATCTGCAGTTCGCCGACTTGAATGCCCTGCTCGGCCAACTGCAGCAAGCGCCGCTGCCCATCCCGTTGAAGTCGGCAAGTCTTGATTGGGAGCTCGCCGGTGCGGTAGCAGATGATTTCAGCGGCACCTTCAAGGAAAGCCCTTCGGCGCCGTCCACTTTCGTGCTGGGACTCATGTCGGGCTCTGCCTTCACGTTGCCTGCGCAACCCGACTACGACCTCGGCGAACTGACGGTAGCGTTGAAGGATCGTGCAGAGCTCACGTTTATCACGGGTGCTGATGCACGCATCAGTGTTGGCAAACTGCCGTTCCAGAGCAACGGCACTTGGGACATGCAACAGTTCTATGTCGACACGGTATTGTCGCTCACCGACTGCAGTCCAGCAGCGTGCCGCCTTGGCTTCGACGGTTCAACCACGCTTGACGCCTATTCGATGGCCGGCAACATCAATGTCGATATCGTTGACACCGCCGATGAACGCAGCGAATACCACGTGCAGACGAA